>CAWURM010000135.1:0-4890 GCA_963924965.1 uncultured Flavobacterium sp. | reverse complement strand
ATTAGAGCCTATACTGTCGAAAGATGGCGCGCATGAAGTTCAATTATCGCCTGATGAAAGTAATTTGCTAGTGCGTTATTCGTATAAAAACAAACCTTGGGAACTTTATTCAGCTTCAAATAAAAAAAATGCTGTTTTAATTCCTATCACACATTCTACTACTAAAGAATTTGAATCTTATCCGTGGCGAACGCCAGAAGTAATTACAATTAAGGCACAAGATGGAGTAATGGTAAATGCGAGGCTATACAAACCCGAAGCTAACAAAGGAAATAAAGCAGCCGTTGTTTTTGTACATGGAGCAGGATATTTGCAAAATGCACACAATTATTGGAGTAGTTACCACAGAGAGTATATGTTCCATAATATGTTGACCGATCTAGGGTATACTGTTTTAGATATGGATTACAGAGGAAGTGATGGGTATGGCCGCGATTTTAGAACGGGTATTTATCGATTTATGGGGGGTAAAGATTTGTCTGATCAAATTGATGGTAAAAATTATCTAATCCAAAATTTAGGAATTGACGGCAATAGAGTTGGAATCTATGGCGGGTCATATGGTGGGTTTATCACACTTATGGCCATGTTGACAAAACCAGACGAATTTAAATCGGGTGCAGCTTTACGATCAGTAACGGATTGGGCGCATTACAATCATGGATATACGGGTAATATTCTTAATTTTCCAGAAACCGATCCAAATGCTTACAAAAAAAGCTCACCAATCTATTTTGCAGATAATCTCCAAGGAAATTTATTGATGCTTCATGGTATGGTAGATGATAATGTTGAATATAAAGATATCGTGAGATTGTCCCAACGTTTTATAGAGTTAGGAAAGAAAAATTGGACCTTGGCATCATTTCCGGTAGAGGCTCATGGATTCAAAGAGACTTATTCTTGGATTGATGAATATAGCAGAATATTAAATTTGTTTAATAGCACACTTTTAGAGCCTACTAAATAAGATGGATTATGCATATAATTATAGTAGAACTATTTTGTGTATTTCTATTAAAGAAACTACTTTTGTCAAACACAACACAACACCATTCTAATGAGCAATACAATTACAACCACTAATTTTAATTTCCCAAATCAAAAATCAGTTTACCGCGGTAAAGTAAGAGAAGTGTACAATATCAATGACGAACTATTGGTTATGGTAGCTACCGATAGACTTTCAGCTTTTGATGTGGTTTTACCAAAAGGAATCCCTTATAAAGGACAAATTTTGAATCAAATTGCTACTAAATTCATGGAATTAACGCAAGATATTGTACCTAATTGGTTAATTGCAACACCAGACCCAAGTGTAGCCGTAGGGCATTTATGCACGCCTTTTAAAGTGGAGATGGTGATACGTGGCTACCTTTCAGGACACGCGGCTCGTGAATATGCTTCAGGAAAAAGAGCAATATGTGGAGTAGCAATGGCAGAAGGTTTGAAAGAGAATGATAAATTCCCAGAACCTATTATTACACCTACTACAAAAGCGGATAACGGGGAACACGATGCTGATATCTCGCGTGAAGAAATATTGTCAAAAGGAATCGTTACTGAAGAAGATTATTTAGTTTTAGAAAAATATACCAGAGCTTTGTTTCAAAGAGGAACTGAGATTGCAGCAAGTCGTGGATTAATTTTGGTAGATACCAAATATGAATTTGGGAAAACTAAAGAGGGAGTAATAGTTTTAATTGACGAAATTCATACGCCAGATTCCTCTCGTTATTTCTATTCAGAAGGTTATCAAGAAAGACAAGATAAAGGCGAAGAGCAAAAGCAATTATCTAAAGAGTTTGTACGTCGTTGGTTAATTCAAAATGGTTTTCAAGGTCTTGAAGGGCAGCAAATTCCAGAAATGACTGATGAATATATCGAAACGGTATCTGAAAGATATATCGAATTGTATGAAAATATTCTTGGAGAAAAATTTGTAAAAGCGGATATTGAAAATATTGATGAACGCATTAATAAAAATGTTACAGCTTATTTAGCTAAAAAGTAAATAGTACACCAGTTAAAAAAAAACCGCAATCTTGCAAAGATGTGCGGTTTTTTTTTGTTTAACATAGTTATTTATTTTTCTAAAATTTGAATTTTAAGCCTTCTTTCAAATTTCCCCAAAACAATATTTTTTACAATTACTATTTTTTTAATTGAGATTCAAAACAATGGATCCATTCGTTAACGGTCATTTTCTGCACAAGTTTCCCTATTAATTGATATGGAATTGCATTGATTTTCTTGAAGCGAATACAACTTTTTCCCATATCTAATTTGAGAGAACTGTATTTTGGATATTCGTCAATAAACCATTTTAGTAGGATTGGATTCGCATAAATCCCCATATGATAAATAGCAATGAAGTTTTTTTGGGAAGCCACATTGATAAAAGGTAATGGAAGTGTTGGGTTACAATGGTACCCTTTTGGATATAGAGAATGGGGAACGACATACCCAATCATACCATAATTCATTTCTTCAACAAAACCTATCGGAATATTTTTCAAAATAGTCTCTCTAAGAAGGTTTATGGCGTCAAACCGTTCCTTGGGTAGCTCAACCATATATTCATCAACTGTTTTTGCTTTTGATTGCATTGAGAGGATTTTTTGATAATAAACTTAATAAAAAAATCGCAATCCATAACTTGAATTGCGATTTTTTAGCCCTGATAGTAGCGATATCCTTTTTCTAGTTTATTTAAAACTAGAAAAAGATAAAGCGGATAGCAGGAATAGCTCCTAAATCTATTTGAAGTAAGAAAAAGTATCGTTATTCTCTAATTTCAATAATGTTTCATAAATCAATTTAATCACATTTTCAACATCATCACGATGCACCATTTCCACTGTAGTATGCATATAACGCAACGGAAGCGAGATTAAAGCAGATGCAACACCACCATTACTATAGGCAAATGCATCGGTATCGGTTCCTGTAACGCGAGAAGAAGCCAAACGTTGAAAAGGAATTTTCTTTTCTTCGGCAGTATCTAGAATAAGTTCCCTTAGATTATTTTGTACCGCAGGAGCATAAGTAATTACTGGACCTTTACCTATTTTAGTTTCTCCTTCAATTTTTTTATCAATCATAGGAGTAGTGGAGTCATGACACACGTCAGTGACAATTGCAACATTGGGTTTAATGGTTTTGGTAATCATTTCGGCACCTCGCAAACCCACTTCTTCTTGAACAGAATTAGTAATGTACAATCCAAAAGGAAGTTTCACTTTGTTTTCATGAAGTAAACGTGCTACTTCGGCAATCATGAATCCTCCCATACGGTTATCAATCGCACGACAAACAAATTTGTTGTCATTTAAAATCATAAACTCATCTGGGTATGTAATAACGCAGCCTACATGAACACCCATTTTTTCAACTTCTGCTTTGGTTTCACAACCTAGATCAATGAAAATGTTGCTAATTTTTGGATTTTCCTCCTTGTCTCTGTTTCGTGTATGAATGGCCGGCCAACCAAAAACGCCTTTTACAATCCCTTTTTTAGTATGAATGTTAACGCGCTTGGAAGGTGCTATTTGATGGTCGGAACCTCCATTTCTAATCACATAAATCAATCCGTCGTCTGTAATGTAGTTGACATACCATGAAATTTCGTCAGCATGTCCTTCAATCACTACTTTGTAAGGAGCATCAGGATTAATGATACCTACAGCCGTTCCGTAAGTATCCGTAATAAATGTGTCAACGTATGGTTTTAAATAATCCATCCAAATTTTTTGGCCTTCGGCTTCAAATCCAGTAGGAGATGCGTTGTTTAAGTATTGCTCTAAAAAAGTGATAGAGGATTTTTTTAATATCGATTTTGTGCTCATAAAAATATTTTTTGCTAATTTATAAATTTGGCATTACAGTTGTACATATAATGTATAATTTTACAATTAAATTATGCCTCATGAAGTTTACAATTTGCACTATATTTTTGGTATTACTATCGGTAACTGTTAATGCACAAGAGATTCCCCCAAGTCCCACACCTATGGGGTATGAATTAAAGGAATCGGATGATATTGTGAACGACACCATCCAACTAGAAGAAATTATAGTTTCTAAAGAAAAACTAGATCCCGAAGCCAAGAAACAGTTTTTAATACTGCAAAACAGAGTATACAAAACCTATCCTTATGCAAAATTAGCGTCTGAAAGATTGACCATGCTTAATAAAGGGATGGAACGATTGTCTTCTAATAAGGAAAAGAAAAAGTATTTTAAGATTGTAGAAGATTACCTTAATAACGAATTTGAGGCTAAATTGAAAAAGCTTTCACGTAGTCAAGGCCGAATTTTAGTAAAGCTAATTCATCGTCAAACTGGGACTACAACTTATGATTTAGTGAAAACATTAAAAAGTGGCTGGAAAGCCTTTTGGTCCAATACTGCAGCAAGTATGTTTGATATCAATTTAAAATCCCAATACGCACCTTATACCGTCAATGAAGATTTTTTAATTGAAACCATATTGCAAAGAGCTTTTGAATCGGGACGATTAATTAATCAACCACCGTCCAATCCGGTAGATATTGATAATCTTAATGATTTTTGGGAATCAAAAGCGCAACAAATAAATAATAAATAAACTAGCCAGTAGTTCTATATATAGAAGGAAGCCTGCATCAAGTAGGTTTTTTAGAATATTAACTATTGGTATAGGGAGCTATTTCCTGCTATTCGTTTCAATCTACGTCGCCGAACCCCGGCTTAGTAGGATTTTCACTGCTATCAGGGCTAGGGGAATAGTGGTTGTGATTTAGTGGAGAGTAAAAGATTCGTTTTGTACCTATATATAATGTATCGTTTTAGCATTTCTTATTCTTGAAAATGGGTTATACTATGATTACAAATGGCAAAAATTACCAT
>CAWURM010000134.1:0-9471 GCA_963924965.1 uncultured Flavobacterium sp. | reverse complement strand
GAGCTTTAGAAGCTCAAAAAAATTGTAAATAATAATTACCAAAGAAACCTGTTTTTTGTGAAAGCTATATATCAAAATTAAATAAGACAAATGAATAAGTATAATAAACATTTAATGCGAATACTCTATCTGTCGATTGGTATTTTTCTAATCATCCAAACTATAAATTTGATCTTTGGAGCTACCATTCGATTTGATTTTAGACTCGTAGTTTACTATTTGTTTACGTTCCTTTATACGTTTTCGCTTTATGCTTCCAATGCAGCTTTGTCCCAATATGTCGATGGTTTTTTTGAAAAAAATAGGTTTTCTGTCAAAAGGATTATAGTAGGTTTTGTAGCTTCATTTTTAGTATCGCTAATTGTTATTTTTGTCTTACATGTTTTTGAAGAAGTGATTGTGGCTCAAAAAACATTTAAAACATTTTTGGCAAATGAAAAACCGTCTAATTATATTTTTTCAATTGCCATTACTTTTCTTATTAACTTATCATTGTATGCATTTTATTTTTATAAGGCTTATAACGAGAATAGAGTAAAAGAGCAAAAAATAATCGCAGGTACAGCAAATGCCAAGTTCGAAAGTCTAAAAAATCAAATCGATCCTCATTTTCTTTTTAATAGTTTGAATGTGTTAAGTTCTTTGATCGAAGAAAATCCAGAAAATGCGCAACGGTTTACTACTTCATTGTCTAAAATTTACCGCTATGTTTTAGAACAAAAAGACAAAGAATTAGTTTTTGTAGAGGAGGAATTGGCTTTCGCCAAAACGTACATGAATTTGTTGAAAATGCGTTTTGAAAACAGTTTGTTTTATGAATTGCCAGATACCATGATTGATCCAGAAGCAAAAGTGGTTCCGCTTTCTTTGCAACTTTTATTAGAAAACACAGTAAAGCATAATGTTGTAAGTGAAAAAAGACCATTACATATTCGGATTTTTATTGAAAATGGTTATCTCGTGGTGCAAAATGATTATCAAAAGAAAGAAGTGCTTCAAGATCGTAAAGGAGTGGGTCTGCAAAACATTATTAATAGATATGGAATAATCACCAATAGGAAAGTATTAATTGGTCAAAATGAAAATACATTCACAGTTAAAATTCCAATATTAACGAAACAAATAGCTGTTATGGAAACTAATGATATAGAATTTGAGGAAAACAATGCTTATTACAGGGCTAAAAAACGGGTGGAGGAATTGAAGGGGTTTTACGGGAATTTAATCTCCTACTGTTGTGTAATTCCTTTTTTAGTGTTTATTAATCTCAGATACTCGCCAGAATTTCAAGGGTTTTGGTTTTCGGCAGCTGGCTGGGGGTTTGGGTTAACTATGCATGCATTAAAAGTTTTTGGATACAGTTCTAACTGGGAAGAAAAGAAAATACAAGAGATATTGAGAAAAGAAGAAAGTAAACAAACATGGAAATAATCATGGAAAATAAATTTAAAAATGAAGATCGCTATTATCAGGCTAAAAAGCGAGTAGAGGAAATTAAAGGATTTTATGGCAATTTGATTTCCTTTGTTGTAGTAAACTTGGGGCTTCTAGCTCTCAATTTGGCTACCTCTCCTAAGTATTTATGGTTTTTTTGGCCGCTTTTAGGATGGGGATTAGGTGTTTTTTTTCATGGCATGAAAGTATTTAATTACATGCCTTTTTTGAATAAGGAGTGGGAACAGCGAAAGATTCAGGAGTTCATGGAAAAGGAAAAAACACAAAAATGGAAATAATTAAAACGAATAAAAATGGGAAGATTGAGACAAAGAATGTATGAAAATTATACATCAGGGAATGAGAGTCCTGATGCACGATACGATATGGCTTTTAAAAGAGTTAAACGAATAAAGGGATTCTATGTTCATTTATTAGTTTTTGTTCTTGTGAATGCATTTATAATTGGATCAGGCATTAATAGAAATATTGTTCGCGGAGAAGAAATATTCGAATGGGAATTGTTGTATACACCTTTGTTCTGGGGTATCGGTTTGCTATTTCATGGTTTGTCCGTTTTTGGAAGGAATATCTTTTTTGGACCGGATTGGGAAGCAAAGAAAATTAAGGAGCTAATGGATCAGGATAAAAACAACAAATGGGAGTAAATTAAAGTGTCAAACGCACTATTTATTTTTACCTTAAACAATTGAATTCCATTGAAGAAACATGTACCCGTCATAGCCATTTTAGTATTTGTTAAATTGTTAATCCATTTAATAGGAAATCCAAATTATGGTTTTCATAGGGATGAATTATTGCATCTTTCAGCAAGCGAGCACTTAGCTTGGGGGTATTTTGAATTTCCACCTTTCATAGCTGTTGTTGGTAAAATGGCTCATTTTATTTTTGGGTATTCTGTTTCAGGAATCCGTTTTTTCTCAACATTAGCAGGAATTGGGATTCTTGTTATTTGTTGCAGTATCGCGAAAGAGTTAGGAGGGAAGCGTCATGCTATTTTGTTAGCAGGATTTTCGGTTTTGTCCTTTTTACCTTTTTATCGCAACCACTTGTTATTTCAGCCTGTTGCTTTTGATCAATTTTTCTGGACTTTAGGGTTTTATTTTTTAGTTAGATATTTCAATACTAAAGAAGCTAAATTTTTAGTGTTCCTGGGAATTACATTTGGAATTGGTTTGATGAATAAGTATACGATCCTAGTTTGGGGATTTGGAGTTTTTATTGGCTTGTTGTTTTATGATAAATCCAGGTTGTTTAAAAATAAGTGGTTGTATCTTTCAGGGATTATCTCCGTTTTAATTTTTCTACCCAATATCATTTGGCAAATAAATCATCATTTTCCTTTCGTTTTACATTTAGAAAAGCTGAAGGAAACTCAGTTAGATCTCAGCGGACCGTTCGATTTTGTTATAGAACAAATAAAACATCCTTTTACCTTTGCCATAAGTATAATTGGTCTTGTTGCTTATTTTTTGGATCCTGATTTAAAAAAATACAAAACTTTTGGTGTTGCTACGGTAGTAATCTTTGGAATTATGTACGTCATGGAAGCCAAGGGATATTATTTTTTTGCAATTTATCCAATTCTATTTGCTGCAGGATCTGTAAAAGCTGCAAAACTATTAGACAAGAATCGTAAATGGATTTATGGTGTGGCTGCAATCCTGTTGTTGCCAGCGGCAGCCTTTTTGCCTTTTGCAATACCAGTTTTGCCTATTCAGGAGTATGTAAATTATTCTGATTCTAAGATACTGAAGGGTGGGCGAGTTGAATTACAGGATGATTATGCAGATATGTTTGGTTGGGAGGAGCAAGTGGTATTGGTTGATAGTTTATATCAATCCGTACCGCAAAAAGAGAGAGAGCATTACATGATTTGGGCTGAAAATTATGGGGAAGCTGGGGCTATCGAAATTTTAGGAAAAAAGTACCACTTACCCAATCCGGTTTGTTCCAATGGTAGTTTTTGGACTTGGGGAACAGGAAATTCGGATGGTCGTTTTTGCATCAGTATTGGGAATGAAAAAGAAGCTGTCGATCGTGTTTATGATGAGGTGCATTTAGTTAAATTTATCAAACATAAATATGCAATTGATGAAGAAAATAACATACCTGTTTATCTTTGTAGCAAACCCAAGATAAACCTGAAAGAAAAATGGCCGTTATTAGAAAAATATGTTTTTGAATAACAGTTGAAGTACTCAATTCCTTTAGATTTTAAAAATACTATTTATGACAATCATAATTATTGAAGATGAAAAACCCGCTGCGAGATTATTGCAGCGCAAATTAGAAAAACTAAAAATTGATGTTAGTGTGATGCTTCATTCTGTAGAAGAAGCTATCGATTGGTTTTCTAAAAATGAGCATCCAGATTTAATCTTTTTAGACATTCAATTATCGGATGGATTGTCCTTTGAAATATTTGAAAAAATCGAAATAAAGAGTGCTATTATTTTTACCACTGCATACGATGAATATGCTTTAAGAGCATTTAAATTTAATAGTATTGATTATCTTTTAAAACCAATTGATGAAGATGATTTAGAAATTGCAGTTAACAAATTTCAAGACCGATTGCCTAAAAAAGAAAAGCTTCAAATTGATTTTGAAGAAATCAAAAAAATGCTTTCAAATCCTTTTGAAAAAAATTATAAAAAACGTTTTACTGTAAAAATAGGGCAGCATTTAAAAGTTATTTCAACGGATGAAATTGAGTGTTTTTTTAGTGAAAATAAAGGGACTTATATTCATACTTTTGATAATAGAAATTATCTACTAGAATCAACTTTGGAGATTTTAGAACAAGAATTAAATCCAGCCAATTTTTATCGAATTAGCCGTAAATTCATCATCCCGATGAAAGCGATAAAGGAAATAATACTGTACAGTAATTCTCGTTTAAAAGTTATTTTACCTTCATACAACTCAGAAGAAGTAATTGTAAGTCGTGAGAAAGTAACCGATTTTAAAAATTGGATTGAATAATTAATATCTTAAACTAAATATTTATATAAATTTATTTAAATAACTAGTTATGTGTGATTTAATAAATTGGTATAGATTATTTCTATTGACGTTTTAATCCTTAAAATATCGTTTTCTAATTCCGATAAGTACAAAAATAAAAATGGAATACCCGATAAAAAATGGCGCAATGTATTCAAGGTAATTTAAAGCCAACATCATAGCGATTATCAATAATTGAAAACCCAAACCATATATTGATACGGCGGTCATGAACCAATTAGGAAGTGCTTTTACTCGGTAGGCATCATTATCTAATGCATGTATTATTTTGTCAAACATACCGTAAACTACTATATAAATTCCAAACAGAATAGTTACTGATTTTTGGCTTTCTCCGGGTAACGCTTTTGGAGTTTTATACTCAAAAACCTTGCTTGTTGAATCTCCTCCAATCGATTTATTTCTTAAAATAACATAGTAATAATTATACAATGTTCCTTGTAATTGGATGCAAAAAAAAGCCAACAAAGCGGTCCAAAATGTAGTCTGAGAAACATAACAAATTGCAGTCAAAAAGAAGAAATTTAAAAATATATCAAAGACACTATCTAAGTATCTTCCGGTATAAGAAGGTCTGTTTTTTAGACGTGCTAGCTCCCCATCCGCAGCGTCAATTATCGATTTTAAAATGATAAAAAAACCGGCCCAATAAAACTGTTTTTGTAAAATAAAGTATACTGCTATTAGACCCGAAACTCCAAAAAGAAGCGTAACATGAATAGCTGTAAAGCGGGTATTTTTTAATTGATTTGCAATTATTTTTCCCGGAGTTCTTCCGTAATCGGATAGGTCAAGAAATTTATCTTGAGCGGCAAGTTTTGACATTTTAAGTTAATGAACGAGGAAATGCGACAATATAGTCAGTGGTGTAAATACTTTATAAAAGTACCTTTTTAGTTTTAGATTCTAAAATTAAATAAAATTGAATTCCAAATAAAATGGTGGCTAGAACTACATGAATGGTTTGTGTTCCAAAAGGGAAATCTAAATAGTACATACTGATTCCAGATAAAATTTCGAATCCTAAAATAAAAATTACCCAATTCAATTTATTAAAGCCCAGTATTAATTTCCGGTTTGAGTAGAACAAATATAAGTTTGTTAAAAGCACAATTATAGAGAAAGAGCGATGAATATAAAATACAATTGTAGGGTTTTGAAGCCACATAATCTCTGGAGCACCTGTCTCGGATATCGTATCTACATGTTCACGAACAGTTGTACCAAGCACGATTTGGACAATAGTTAAAGCTAAAGCCACTATAAGTATACAATTGAATTTTTTATTCAATCCAAACGGTTTTCTGATTGTTTGCACGCTATTAATAACAATCAATTGAAAGGCCACTATTAAAAGTGCCGCTAGCATATGTGTTGTAATCTTAAAAGGGTTTAAAACCGAATCGACTACCGTTTTACCCAGCCAAGCTTGGAAACCCATTAAAATGCAAATTAAAAATGTCAAGAGAATGAGTTTTTTATTCTCTTTCCAATAGCCAAAAGATAAAGCAAAGGTGATAACACAGGCTATTCCGGCTAATGCTCCTAGTAATCGATTAATATATTCTACCCAAGTGTGAATGGGGTTAAAAATAGCGTAATCATGTTTTGTGTATTTTTCCCAGTCAGCGCTATTGAAATGAGAATTGGAAACAAAAGCAGCTTTCGCAACCAAAAGAGACTCGTCTTTAATAATTACTTGCCCTTTATCATATTCTTTCTCAGCGGTAAAAAGTAATTCACTTTTTTCGGTAGGGGGAATATAATATCCAAAGCATTTTGGCCAATCAGGACACCCCATTCCAGAGCCCGTTAGCCTAACAAATGCGCCAGCAAAAATCACGAGATACACTAAGACTAAAGCAATTTGTGCTGATTTTAAAAAGTATTTTTTCACTAGAACTATTTTTTGGTAAAATTATCTATTTTAGGTTCGGAAATAAAATGCACAAAGGTTAAACTTTAATTAAACCTAACTTTTTAGCCCTTATTATCATAAAATCATAAGCAGCTTGGTATTCATTAGGTATTTCACCTTCTAATATGGCTTCTTTTATTGCTTCTTTGAGCATTCCTATTTCCTTGGAGGGCTTAAGATTAAAAAGCTTCATAATTTCCTCGCCACTTATTGGTGGTTGAAAATTACGAACTTGATCACGCTCTTCTACTTCTACAATTTTTTGACGTACAATAACAAAATTATTGTGGTATTTTTTGAATTTATTAGGGTTTTTGGTTGTAATATCCGCTTCACATAAAGTCATCAAATCTTCTACATCTTCGCCTGCATCAAAAACCAAACGACGCACTGCCGAGTCCGTGACTGTATCTTGTGAAAGTACAATAGGACGCGAACTCATCATGACCATTTTTTGAACAAATTTCATTTTTTGATTCAAAGGCATATGCAAACGCTCAAATAGTTTTTTGACCATTTTCCCACCTAGAAATTCATGCCCGTGAAAAGTCCATCCCTGTTTTTTATTGAAACGTTTGGTAGGTGCTTTTCCGATGTCGTGCAATAGGGCCGCCCATCGCAACCATACATCCTCCGTATTTGGGCAAATATTATCAACGACTTCTAGGGTGTGATAAAAATTATTTTTGTGTGTTTGACCTTCAATTTCTTCTACATTGTTTAATGCTGTTAATTCGGGTAAAAGAATGTCAAGTAAGCCCGTTTTATACAATAGTAAAAAACCAGTTGAAGGTTTATCTGTCGAAAGAATTTTGTTTAATTCATCAACAATTCGTTCTCCTGAAATGATTTTAATACGATCTGCATTTTTTGTAATGGATTGCAGTGAGTTTTCTTCAATTTCAAAATTCAACTGATTGGCAAAACGGATCGCTCGCATCATACGCAATGGGTCATCAGAATAGGTGATATCTGGATCAAGAGGTGTTTTTAAAACCTTATTTTCCATGTCTTTCATTCCGTCAAAAGGATCTAATAATTCGCCATAGTTGTTAGCATTTAAAGAAATTGCCAATGCGTTAATGGTAAAATCACGACGGTCTTGGTCGTCTTTTAAAGTACCGTTTTCTACAACAGGATTGCGACTTTCAAAATGGTAAGACTCTTTTCTAGCTCCAACAAATTCGATTTCAGTATCTTCAAAACGCAACATGGCGGTTCCATAGGTTTTGAAAACCTGAACTTTTGGTTTATTAGGAAGTAATGTAGATACTTTTAAGGCTAATTCGATTCCGCTACCAACAGCAACGATATCAATGTCTTTTTTAAAGTCTCTTTTTAAAATTAAATCTCTCACAAAACCACCAATAACATAACTATCAACGTTAAGTTCTTGGGAAGCCTGAGAGATGACTTGGAATATTTTATTATGTAATGCTTCTTTGTAATTCATATGCCTATACCGCAGATTCGCAGATTTTTTTTATTTTTTTGTGCGAATAATTCGTTTGTATTCTAGAGAAGTTGAATTAAAATTGACTAACAATGCAAGTTCGTTATCAGATACTTTTAAATAATTTAAGCATTGATTAAAATGGCTGTTATTAAAACAATCTACAGTTTTAACTTCTAAAATTATCGATTCATACAGAACAAAATCTGCATAAAACTGATGTTTTAAAATTGTGTTTTTATAGTTTACTGAGTATTCTTTTTCACGTTCAAAAGGGATGTTATTTTCTTTAAACTCAAATTCTAGAGCGTCTTTATATACAATCTCTGAGAAACCTTTTCCTAAAATTTTATGAACCTCGAATAGAATTCCAATAATTTTGTAGGTCTCATTTGCGAATAAATAATCCTCCAAACATAAAAATTTTGATCTGCGAATTTGCGGTTAAATATTATTAATCCACTTTGTAAACTATTTCCGTATTACTTTTACTTGAGAATCATTTGTCAATTTTATAATCGTCGATGGTTTTCCTCCTGTTTTATCGCGGTGCAAATTTACAACATAGTCTACACCTTTGATAATCTCAGGACTAATTTCTTTGAAACTTTTTGGAGTGGGTTGCCCTGATATATTTGCTGAAGTTGAAACCAATGGCTTTTTCATTCGTTCCAATAATTTGAAGCAAAAAGGTTCTTTTACTACTCTAATTCCTAAAGTTTTATCAGTCGCGATTAAATTGGGTGCTACATTTCTTGGATTATCGAGAATCAAAGTAGTAGGATTTTCGGATAAATCCATAATTTGCCAAGCTACTTCAGGTATTTCCTTAAAAACATTGTACATCATTTTTTCCCCGTTCATTAAAACGATCATACTTTGTGTTTCGGCTCTTTGTTTGAGTTTGTATATTTTGGCTACAGCCTCAGTATTGGTGGCGTCGCAACCAATTCCCCATACCGTATCAGTAGGATAGAGTATAATTCCGCCTTCTTTTACGATTTCAAGTGCTTTTATTACTTCTTCGTTAAGATCCATAGTTATAAAAAATAAATTTGAATGCAAAAATAACTATTCTTCACGTTATTAGGGTGGATTTGAGTTTTAAAAATAGGAAACACTTTCTTTTCAACAGTAAATAACAGCAAATAGGTATTTTTATAAGCCTACTTTCTGTGTAATAGGTTTAATTTCTGGTATCGAATATGAATACTATAGGCATTCAAAAAACAAATAATGATTCCCTTTTTTCCATCTAGAATCCCTAATCGTATTAGATAATTATAGCAGAAGTTGTAGGTAGGATGTAAGTTTTGAAGAAAAAGGTTTGGTTTTTCTTTTTGTTGGTACTTTTCTAATGCCTTTAGTGCTCCATAACGTATGATTTTGGACTTATAGGCTACATAATTTTGGTAGGAGTAATGTATGAGTTTGTTTTTTAATATGCCTGTTTTTCCATTAGTGATTAATTTTTCATGGACTAGTTTTTCGGCAGCATAATGAGCAAACCTTTTATCAAACAAGCGAAAAATTTTATCGTTTTGACTGCCGCTAAAATGAAGAACTTTGTTCTTAAACATGAAAGTTCTTCGAAACTGAAAAGCGATCTGTGTTG
>CAWURM010000133.1:0-44953 GCA_963924965.1 uncultured Flavobacterium sp. | reverse complement strand
TTGTTAGTATGCTTACCCCAAAAGTATGCCCTTTTTTATGAAAAGGTTGATTCTCTCTATTTCCATGTTTTACTGTCAGATTTAGTGTTATTGTTTAAAAGTTAACGGTGTTTATCATTTAAATTATTTGCTATGAAAAAGTATATTACACAAACAAGTCTAATTTTTATACTATTTCTTTTTTTCAGCTTCGTTGGACATAGTCAATCGGGTCTAAACACTTTTTTAAAGCCCTCAGACACGCTAAATATCCAGAGGCGAAATGCTGTAATTATTGCTGAAAGTGTTTTCTATATTGGCGGCTTAGCTTGTCTTAATAAAGGTTTTGATTATAAATTTCATAATGATCATGCTTATAATTTGCAAATGGATAAAGCGGCCCATATTTTTGCGTCCTATCAGATTGGGAATTTATTCTTTAATTCCTTAAAATGGAGCGGAGTAAGTGAAAAAAATCAGTTGATTTATGGTGCCGGAATGGGTTTTATTACTTTGACTAGTATAGAGTTTTTAGAAGGGTATGGTAAATATGGGGCTTCATATAAAGATATGTTAGCAAATGGAATTGGGACTTCCTTGTTTGTCTCCCAAGAATTGTTGTGGCATGAACAAAGAATAGTAACAAAATTATCTTTTGATCATTCTGATTTTCTTTCATCTAGTCCTAGCCAAATGAAATCTCAAATAATGAATGAATTTGATGATCAAACAGTTTGGTTGTCGATAAATATTCATTCTTTTTTTAAGACCTCTAAAATTCCAAAATGGTTAAATGTCGCAGTGGGATATGGAGTGGAAAATGTAAGTTCTAAGAATTATATTACCATTGATAATATAGCTCAAAGAGCAGCTCCTTATCGACAGTTTTATCTGAGTTTTGATGCTGACTTGACTAAAATTGAAACAAAATCTCATTTTTTGAAGACTTTTTTCGCTGTTTTTAATACTTTAAAAATCCCAGCTCCAACGATTGAATACTCAGTTAACGAGGGATTTAGAAGTCATTTCTTATATTTTTAAAAGTTTAATAGGTTGATTTTCAGCTTTATGAATTTTTATTGTATATTTGCAGGCAGAAATTTCTTAACGGGACAGCGTTTTGAAGAAAAACATTTTATGGTAAGAAAGTGGTATTTTTATACAAGTTTGGCGATTATTATAGCCTTTTTAAGTTCAGGTTTTAAACCTCTTAAAATAGAAAAAAATGATTGGTTTCTAATAAAAAACACGGATGGAACTCAGTACTTATATCCATCTTTAAAAAAAGAAGATTACATTAATTTAAATTTTCCTTTTACTGGAAATTTCTTTATTGGTTTTAAAGAAGCGCTCGGCTTCAAAGAATCGGAAGGTAAATACAAAAAAATAAATTCACTTGGTTATTTAGGTAAATACCAATTTGGAATTGAAACCTTAAGGTCTGTGGGTATAAAGGATAGCATTTTATTCCTTAAAAGTCCTAAATTACAAGAAAGAGCTTTTGTAGCTCTCTTATCAAAAAACAAGTGGATTTTGCAGGATATCATTGAGAAGTATGATGGCAAAGTTGTTAACGGAATATTGGTAACAGAATCAGGGATTCTTGCAGCAGCTCATCTTGGTGGTGCAGGTTCTGTACGAAGGTATTTTAAGCACAATGGTAAAAAGTTCATAAAAGATGCTTATGGCACTTCCATTAGAAGTTATATGCAAGCATTTGGGGGCTATGATACTTCATTTATTGTAGCAAATGTAAATGCAGTAGCTAGTTTAAACTAATTAGTTATTTAAAAAATAATAATGGCAGCTCAAATAACTTTGAGCTGCCATTATCTTTTAACTCGCTTTCAAAATTTCACCATTTGAACGCACTAGCAGTTTCATTTTTTTATTTCCCTTTTCAATTTTAAGGTTATACTGTTTTTTGATAACATCTCCCTCTTCCTGAGAATATAAGTATTTATCGTTAATTATATTCCAGCCAGGATACGATTTATAAACGGAGAACAATACTTCATTAGGTAGCCTAATATTTTCGTATTTCTCTACCACCCGAACTAATTTTCCTTTTTCATCATAAGTTGCTGATAAAGAACCGTTCTTTGTTTGCATCAATACCAAGTAATTCTCAAATCCTTCGAAATCTTTTCCAATGTCGTAAGCAATAAATTTTTCTTCCATGTTGCGAACATCTTGATCCGGATGATTATCAGGTATATATATTGAAAAATCAGAACCGATTCTTTTAATTACCACAGCGGGTAACTCTTCAACATTAACCTTGCCTTTTTCTGCCTCTTGTTTCATTTTATCCTGCGAGTAACCAGATAATGATAGGCCCAATAACAATAACGTGATAATAAATGGTTTCATAATATTTATTTTTAAAATTAATATTTAGTTCCATAATGGAATAGGTTAGGCGATAGTAAATTTGGTTAAAATTTATGTAAATAATTGATAAACAATAAGTTATGTTTATTAAAGGTAGTTTTTTATTATTTGTATTTTGTTAATATAATCTCTTATTTCTGTTAATTATAATTGGTTGAAGGTCTTTATTTTATTAAGAAATGTCGTCTTAATGTTTTTTTTTATTTAATTATATTCCTAATGGGTATTATTAGTTTATTTGAATTAATTAAAAAAAGGCTGTCCAATAAATGAACAGCCACTTGATTAAATTCCAGCAATTATTTTTCCATCAGGATGAACGGTTAATTTAATTGTTTCATTTCCTTTTTTTATTTTTAAGTGATATTGTTTCTTTTGGACATCACCTTCTTTTTGAGAATATAAATATTTGTCATTTATTATTTGCCAGCCAGGGTATGTTTTGTAAATAGAATAAATAACTTTACTTGGAAGTTTTACATTTTTATAATTTTCTACCACATTAATCAATTTTCCGTTTTCATTATAGGTAGCTGCTAGAGACCCATCTTTTACTTCCATTACCACTAAGTAATTTTCATAACCTTCAAAATCTTTCCCTAGATCGTATGCAATAAACTCATTTTCTAGTTTTCTAACAGTACTGTCTGCGTTGCGGTCTGGTAAATAAACAGAAAAATCTGTTCCCGCGCTTTTGATAACTACGGCTGGTAGGTTTTCTAATTTAAAATTTTCGGGATCAGAGTCATCATTTAATATGTCTTGTGAAAATGATGTACTTGTAATTCCTAATGCTAACATTACAATAATATACGCTTTCATAATAGTTGTTTTTAATTGTTTGAGAATCATCATAAGTATTAAATTAGTGTAGGCTTTTAGTTTTCTTCCCCTTTTGTTATGTTAATCTAATAAACTTGTGTCTTTTAAAAATAATCCATTTTATTTTGAGCATTATTGTGGTATTTTTATTTATTATAGTAAAGTTACCCTTTAGCTATGTAATTGATAGTTAAAGTTTTACCTAAATTTTATTAAAAATAGTAGTTCTTAATGTCGATTTTTTAATGATATAGGCTAATTAGTTTTTATTCATTAAAAAATGGGGTAAATAAAAAAAACACCAACATATTGTTGGTGTTTTTGAGTTCTCTAGTTTTTTATTTGAGGATTATTACCCCATTAAGATATCTAGTATTTTAATGGCGGCCTCACTAATTTTAGTTCCGGGGCCAAAAACGGCTACGGCTCCTGCATCAAATAAAAATTGATAATCTTGTGCTGGAATTACACCGCCTACAACGACCATAATATCTTCTCGGCCATACTTTTTAAGCTCTTCTATTACTTGTGGTACTAATGTTTTATGTCCTGCGGCCAATGATGAAACACCTAGAATATGTACATCATTTTCTATGGCTTGTTTGGCAGCTTCAGCGGGTGTTTGAAATAATGGCCCTATATCTACGTCAAAACCTACATCAGCATATCCTGTAGCTACGACTTTCGCTCCACGGTCGTGACCATCTTGTCCCATTTTTGCAATCATGATTCTAGGTCTACGACCTTCTTGTTTTGCAAATTCATCTGCTAGCTGTTTGGCTTTTTCAAAGCTTTTATCATCTTTAATTTCTTTACTATACACGCCGCTAAAGGATTTAATTTGCGCTTTATATCTACCAAAAACAGTTTCAAGTGCATCACTAATTTCACCCAAGGTAGTTCTGTTTCGGGCAGCATCTACAGCGAGTTCAAGTAAGTTACCTTGGCCGGTTTGAGCACAATGGATTAATTTTTTTAAAGACTCCTGTACTTTACCTTGGTCTCTTGTTGCTTTTATTTGGTCGAGTTGTTCTAGTTGTTGTTTACGCACCATCTGATTGTCAACATCAAGGATGTGCAAAGGGTCTTCTTTATCTAAGCGGTATTTATTAACTCCTACTATTATATCCTGCCCACTATCAATTCGAGCTTGTTTTCTGGCAGCTGCCTCTTCGATTCTTAATTTTGGAATCCCAGCCTCAATAGCTTTGGTCATGCCACCTAACTCTTCTACTTCTTCAATAAGTTTCCATGCACTTTGTACAATTTCATCAGTTAAGCTTTCAACGTAATAACTTCCAGCCCAAGGGTCTACTGTTTTTGTTATTTTAGTTTCTTCTTGTAAAAAAATTTGGGTATTTCGGGCAATTCTTGCTGAAAAATCGGTTGGCAACGCAATTGCCTCATCTAAGGCATTGGTGTGAAGTGATTGTGTACCTCCAAAAGCAGCTGCAGCGGCTTCAATACACGTACGTGCTACATTATTAAAGGGATCTTGTTCTGTTAAACTCCATCCACTTGTTTGGCAATGTGTGCGTAGTGCTAGTGATTTTTCATCTTGAGGGTTAAATTGTTTCACTAGTTTAGCCCATATCATTCTTCCAGCTCGCATTTTAGCAATTTCCATGAAATGATTCATTCCTATAGCCCAGAAAAAAGAAAGTCGTGGTGCAAAATCATCAATTTTCATTCCTGTTGCTAATCCTGTTCGTATGTATTCTAAACCATCAGCTAAGGTGTACGCCAATTCAATATCAGCGGTAGCTCCAGCTTCTTGCATGTGATAGCCTGATATGGATATCGAATTGAATTTAGGCATTTTCTTGCTAGTGTATTCAAAAATATCGGCGATAATTTTCATCGAAGGAGTAGGGGGATAGATGTAAGTATTACGGACCATGAATTCTTTTAGAATATCGTTTTGGATAGTTCCAGAAAGTAATTCTGGAGCAACTCCTTGTTCCTCAGCTGCCACAATATAGAAAGCCATAATAGGCAATACTGCACCATTCATAGTCATGGAAACGGACATTTCATTCAAAGGAATTTGATCGAATAGTACTTTCATATCTTCAACAGAATCGATAGCTACACCTGCTTTTCCTACATCTCCTACAACGCGCTCATGATCTGAATCGTAGCCTCGATGGGTTGGTAAATCAAAGGCAATAGATAATCCTTTTTGTCCAGCGGCAAGATTTCTTCGGTAAAATGCGTTACTTTCTTCTGCTGTTGAGAATCCTGCATATTGGCGCACGGTCCATGGTCTTCTCACATACATAGTGGAATAAGGTCCGCGTAAATTTGGCGCAAAGCCAGCTGCAAAATCTAAATGTTGTAAATTTTCAATATCCTTTTCAGAATAGGTTGGTTTGAGCTCGATTCCCTCTGCCGTTAAGAAGTTTTCAGACAATGAATGATGTTGCTCTTCATTGGTACTGATACTATCTAAGTTAATATGTCTGAGGTCATTTCTTATCATGTGACTCTGTTTTTTTATGTTTTAATTGATTCCTGTTTCCGAATTACTCTGTTGCTAAACGTTCTTGTTCCGTTTTTTCTGCAAGTCGCTTTTCTATAATGGGGGTTATCAATGTTTTTCTCGGGTTGATTTTTACAAAAGGATACAATTCAAGATCTTGCTTCATTCGATCTTCTTTGTTCGGATATTTGTTAGTCCCTAGGAGTACTTCTTTTCCTGAATCGAAAAGCTCCTGTTCTTTATCAGCACTCTCTTGAATTTTTCTTTTGATAATCCCTTCATTCAATTGTTTTAGAAAACCACCATTGGCTTCTATATCTTTGAATAACGCAAGTGATTTCTCAGCAAGTTGATTGGTCAGTGTTTCAATATAATAGCTTCCGTCAGCGGGATTGTTTACCTTATCAAAGTAACTTTCGTTTTTTAGTACTAACAATTGGTTTCGAGCGATTCTGTCCCCAAACTCATTGTCTTTATGATACAAAGAGTCATAAGGTAAATTTGAAATCGTATTTGCGCCACCAATAATTGCCGACATGCACTCAGTGGTAGTACGTAGCATATTTACATTGTAATCGAAAATGGTTTTATTACGTTTGGTAGGAGTAACAAATAAATGGCAGTCGAAATGGTGGTTGTATTCTTTTGCAATTAATTTAAATAGAACACGTAATGCTCGTAATTTTGCAATTTCAAAAAAGTAGTTAGTACCCACAGCTACTTCAAAAACAATTGGTTGATTAATAATAGGGATCCTATTAAAATATTCATTGGCGTGGGCGAGACTATAAGCAATTTGCTGCACCATATTAGCACCAGCATTTTGATAAAGGCTTGATTTTATGCTTAAAATAGATAGGTTTGGCGTTGCTGTTGCTATTAAATTTAAAGTGTCAAAATTGGTTTTTTCCTGCGTTGTAAACCAATTTCCTTCTTTAGCTAATTGACCTATTGGATCTAAATTTATAAAAACGACAGCTTTTTTTTGAATAGCTATTGTATGTATTTTATTAACGAAATCGATTGAAATAAAATTCAAATTAAAGTACACCAAAACATTTTCTAAAGGTAGTTTCTGTAGCAGAGTTATGATGTCGATGTTTTCGTTTTCAATGGTAAAACGGAGGCTTTCTGCTCCTCTATTTAATGAATCTAATGCTCTTTCGATTGATTTTTCAATATCAAAGACAAATATATTTTGACAAATTTTAAATTCAGAAGCTTTGGTAGCTACTGGAGAAACCTTGATGTTTTCGTCTTTGTGATAAAAAGGTTTGACCTTGATGCTTTCAGGGGAATTCCAAATTAAGGTGTCATTATAATCAGCTCCTTTTAGTTCAAACTGGATTTTTTGTTTCCACTGTTTGGAAGAAATAGGATCGAAATCTTCAAATAAATTAGTAGTCATTTTAATTGTTTATTTTATAAAATTCAGTTCTTCATACTATTCGCTATACTATCTTCTTCAAATTCAATAATATAAATATCTTCACTATCTTTTTTCATATAGTAATTCTCACGAGCGTATTTTTCTATTTGTTCTGGGTTTTTGAGCTCCTTGATTTGTTCCTCATCTTTTTTTATTTCTTCTTGGTAATATTCTTTATTATCTTCTAACTCGTTAATTTGTGTGTCTAAAAATCGATGATCAAAGTAGGAGTAATTGTCTAAAAAGACCATCCAAGTTGTAAAAAAAAGCAATACCCAGACGTATTTATTACTCAAAAATTTAAACCAAGGTTTCTCTTTATATGGATTTGTCATTTCATTTTATTTTATAAGTCTTTAGTATATAACTATCTTGTGTTTAAGTGCCGTACTAAAGATAAAAATCAATAATAATACTTGTTTATTTTTTGAGTAATCATGTACAATAGAAGCTTTGATGCTAAAATTACAATAAAATTATAGAATTCGTTGATTTATTACTGCACGAACTACATCAATTGCCACTGTATTGTATTTATCGTTGGGGATTATAATATCTGCAAAAGCTTTTGTAGGTTCGATGAACTGCTGGTGCATGGGCTTTAATGTGTTTTGGTATCGATTTAAAACTTCATCCATATCTCGTCCGCGGTCCGCAATGTCTCTTTTCAATCGACGTATTAAACGTTCGTCAGAATCAGCATGAACATAAATTTTGACATCAAATAACTCTCTTAATTCTGGATTTGCTAAAATTAAAATCCCTTCTACTATCATGACTTTACGAGGATGTGTCGTAATTGTGTCTTCTGTTCTATTATGAGTTACAAAGGAGTATACCGGTTGATGAATGGTTTTCTCCGCTTTTAATTCTTTAAGGTGCGTTACAAGTAATTCAAAATCAATTGCTCTAGGATGATCAAAATTAATTAAAGCTCTTTCGTCAAAACTTAGATTGGTTGTTTCCTTGTAGTAAGAATCTTGAGAAATAATTCCTACTTCAGTTTCAGGTAGCTCATTCATAATCTGATGAACTACTGTTGTTTTTCCACTTCCTGTACCGCCTGCAATACCTATAATTAGCATATAATAATGGTGTTATTTAATGATGCCGCAAAAATAGGAATTTATAGATTGAAAATGGGTTATTGTTAAGTTAGAATTTTCATTTATTATTGAAATAGCTTCTTTAATCTTTTGGTTGTAGATTGTAATTTGGCTTTTCATTTAGTGACGTGATATCAAAGAATAGTGGTAATGCGAAATAAAAAGGAGAGGGCTACGGCAGTAGCTCTCTCCTTTTTTAACAAGTTCAAAATCTTATTTATTTTTTTTAGCTTTTATCATCATTTCTAATTGATCCCACAATTCTTCAGGAATTGCTTCCAATAAATTAAATTGTCCGGCACCTTTGAGCCATTCCCCGCCGTCAATTACAATTACTTCCCCATTGACATAGGCTGAAAAATCAGAAACCATATAAGCTGCTAGATTGGCTAATTCTTGATGATCGCCCACCCTTTTCAATGGCACTTTTTTAGCCATATCAAATTTTTCTGCAAGATCTCCAGGTAATAAGCGATCCCAGGCTCCTTTAGTTGGGAAAGGTCCCGGTGCAATCGCGTTGGTACGAATACCATATTTAGCCCATTCTACGGCCAGACTTCGTGTCATAGCTAGTACTCCCGCCTTGGCAGTGGCACTTGGAACTACGTATGCTGATCCTGTCCATGCATAGGTGGTTACAATATTTAAAACAGTTGATGAAGGTTGTTTTGTGTCTATCCAGTGTTTTCCAAAAGCAAGTGTGCAGTTTTTAGTTCCTTTTAATACGATATCAATTACAGTGTCAAATGCATTTGCGGATAATCTCTCGGTAGGCGAAATGAAGTTTCCAGCAGCATTGTTTAAAAGAACATCTACTTTTCCAAATGCTTTTAAAACCCCTTGCAACATGTTTTCGACTTCTGTATAATGACGCACATCACATTGTAAGGGCAAACAAGTTCCACCGGTTTCTAGTTCAAGTTCGGAAGCTGTATTTTTTAATTTCTCTAAATCTCTTGACGTAATGGCAACTTTCGCGCCCAGTTCTAAGAAATATTTGGTCATCGCTTTACCTAATCCGCTGCCTCCTCCGGTTACTACTATCACTTTGCCTATCAAGGCGTCGTCGCGTAACATTTTATCTGTATAACTCATGATGTAAATTTTTTTATCGTAAATATAGTAAATTAAATTAAATAGTATGCATGCATATAAAAAGTCGTTTTTTGTAAGGCTAAATCTCGCATAACTTTTTAGCCGCTTTTTCTAATGTAGCATCGTCTTTTGCAAAACAAAAACGAATGAGGTGATGATCTTTATTGTTTTCGTAAAAAGTAGAGATGGGTATCGCCGCCACTCCATGCTCTCTTATTAGCCTTTTGCAAAAATCAACATCGTTTTCTTTGGAAATAGTAGCATATGATACCACCTGAAAATAAGTGCCTTCGCAAGGCAATAATTCAAACCGACTCTCTTTTAATAAGTGTTGAAAATAGTTTCGCTTTTCGATATACATATTACTGATTTCTTCAACCGATACAATTTCTAAATATTGGCTAATAGCTACTTGACAAATACTGTTAACACTAAATACAAGAAATTGATGCACTTTTTTGATTTCTGTCATCAAATATTCGGGTGCAATGAGGTAACCAATTTTCCAACCGGTAACATGAAAGGATTTTCCAAAAGAAGAAACCATAATACAACGATCTAAAATTAATGAGCGACTGTGCGCAGAAATATGTTTTTTTTCGAAAGTGATATACTCATATACTTCGTCTGATAGTACCAAGATGTTGGGGAATTGATGCAATATGTTTTCAAGCGCCTCAAAATCAGAGAGCTCCCAAATTTTCCCAGTAGGATTATGTGGGTTATTGATAATGATCATTTTAGTTCTTGTAGTACAAGCATTTTCTATTTGTGGCCAGTTGGGTGTATAATCGTCATTTAGAGCAACACGTATTGGTTTTGCATGACATAATAGCACCGGTGCTTCGTAACAGTCGTAGCTTGGATCTAAGATGATCACTTCATCATCTTGTTGTATTAAAGCTTGGATGGTAGTGAAAATTCCCTGTGTTGCGCCAGCAGTAATGAGAATTTCAGTATCTGGTTCAACAGTTCTTTGATAAGAATTCTTGGTTAGTTGTGCAATTTGGTTTAATAGTGGAGGGTAACCAGCCATAGGTAAATATTGATGTACCTTTTCAGTCGCTAATTGTGCGATTATTGTAGTTAAACGATTGTCTACTGGGAAATTTGGAAAACCTTGGGATAGATTGATCGCATCATATTCTGTTGCCATTTTTGACATTATTGTAAAAATACTAGTGCCAATATGCGGGAGTTTAGACATACTTCTTTTTTTAATGATCTAAAAGTAAGTATTTGAATTGAGTTTAGAAATACATTTTTTAGTAATGATTGACTTCTGTTATCTGATGGCAAAAAAAAAGTAAAGCACTTATATTATTGTGCTTTACTTTTAGTTCAGGATTATAGGTGTTTTATTTTGATGGTTTGGGCATGTCTGAATTTCCCATATCTCTGATGCAAATGTATTTCCCATCTTTTTTTTCAAATAGGCTGATGAAGTTACCGCTCATTAATTTTGCATTAGCAGAATCTTTGACTAAATAGCCACCGATTTCAACCACCTGATTAGCGTCATTTGAAACATGCACTTCCTTTGTTTCAAAACTTATTGTAGCGCCAATAGGGAATGTTTTTAAATCTTCTTTTATCGATTCATGGATTGCAGCTTTTCCCTCTAGAGGTTTTTTTTCATTCGAGAAACTAATAGCATCGTTCGCATAATAATCAATTTCATCCGTAGTTCTTGCATTATAGGCCTTTGCAAATGCATCTTCCATGGATTGGATTTCGGTTTTAATTGCGTCTTTGTCAATTGCGGCGATGGGCGTCTCTTTTTTTTGATTACAGGCTAGTAGAAAAATCATAGAAGCCAGTATTAACCCTACTTTTAAAATTTTGTTTTTCATAATTAAACTTTTTTAAATTTATAATGATGATTTTTGGTTAAGATAAGGGAAATTAAAAATAAGCATAAAAAATTGAAAATCAATACTTTATAATTATTTTTTTTATTAAAGGTGATAAGTAATTAGAAGTTTTGAATAAAAACTAAAAATCCATTTCACTTTAAAATGAAATGGATTTAATAGATGTATTGAAAGTGCGAACTACCTTATTTTTATTTTTTTTAGGTACGGTAGTTCGTTGGTCTTATTCCTAGTTGTTATACTTTTTGGTTTAAAAATTACATTTTATGAATGATAAAAATAGTGGGGCGTTTATGTAAATCGATTGTTTCTTTTTTCCATGAAGCAATTTTTTTAGTTTTAATATACTCTGTTGGTAGTGTGATGTCTGTGGCTATACATAAGTGAGTTTCAGGCTGTAATGTCTGCAATAAATCCTCCAATAATTTATTATTTCGATAAGGTGTTTCTATAAAAATTTGAGATTGATTTTTTTCAAAAGAGATTCTTTCTAAAGTTTTAAAACTAGCTCTTTTTTCGTCTTTTTCAATAGGTAAATACCCATGAAAAGTAAAACTTTGTCCATTCATACCAGAAGCCATCATAGCCAATAAAATAGAGGAGGGGCCAACTAAAGGAACTACTTGTATTCCTTTTTCATGTGCTAGTTTAACAATTACAGCGCCAGGATCAGCAACGCCAGGACAACCGGCTTCGCTCATTAACCCCATGTTTTTTCCTTCTAATAAGGGTTTAATGAAATCAAGATGTTCTTTTACTTCTGTACGTTTGTTTAGTGTAAATAAAACTAAATCAGCTTGCTTTTTATCTGGATTAACCTCTTTAATTGATTTTCGAGCCGTTTTGTCATTTTCAACAATATAATGATCAATAAAATCAATCGTCCTTTTAATGGTTTGAGGTAAAACGTCCATTGGGTCACATTCTCCCATAGTAGTTGGAATAAGATATAGTTTACCTACGGTAGTATTTGGTTTCATTATGATCAATTTATGGTGAATTCTAATTTAGAAATGCAAAGTACGGCATTTATCTAGAAACGAATTTATTATAGAGTCTAAAAACTAGACTAAAATTACAGATGTTTTTCTTTTAATTTTTTAGCAATCGTATCGCAAACATCATTTAGCATATTGTAGACCATATCGAACCCATTGGGCATACCAAAATAAGGATCAGGTACATCTACATTTTCATTGGGGTACAATTCATTCAGGATAATTTGAACTTTACTTTTATGTTCAGCAGTTGAAGAAATTGCAATTACATCATCGTAATTGGATTTATCCATTACATAAATGTAATCATAGGTATCAAAATCAGAAGTTTGAAATTGTCTTCCTTTTTGTTTTGAGATGTCTAGTTTGTATTTTTTTGCTACGGCGATTGAACGAGAATCTGGAGCGTGGCCAATGTGCCAAGAACCAGTTCCAGCAGAGTCAACAGTAAATTTTTCTTTTGGAAGTTTGGATGCTAAAATACCCTCTGCCAAAGGTGATCGGCAAATATTACCCAAACAAACCATTAAAACTTTTACGGGCATGACAGCTTTATAACGTTAATTTTTTATGGATATCCTCGACAAATTTCTTGAATTGTTTGTCAGTAGCTACTAAATTATCTACTGTTTTACAAGCGTGTAATACAGTAGCGTGATCACGATCGCCAATTTGTGAACCAATATTAGCCAAGGATGCTTTGGTGAATTTCTTAGCAAAAAACATAGCTAGTTGTCTTGCTTGTACCACGTGTCTTTTTCTAGTTTTAGACTGCAAGGTTTCTAAATCCAATTGAAAATAATCAGAAACAATTTTTTGAATATAATCGATAGAAATTTCGCGTTTTACATTTTTCACAAATTTTTCTACAACACTTTTGGCAAGCTCAATAGTAACTTCTTTTTTATTAAATGAAGATTGTGCAATTAAGGAAATAATAGCACCTTCTAGTTCACGCACATTTGATTTAATATTGCGTGCTACATATTCAATAATTTCTTCTGGAATTTCTACACCATCACGATACAAGATGTTTTTCAAAATTGAAATTCTAGTTTCATAATCTGGTTGATGCAATTCAGCAGATAATCCCCATTTAAAACGAGATAATAAGCGTTGCTCAATATCCTGCATATCAACCGGAGCTTTATCTGAAGTCAGAATTACTTGTTTTCCGTTTTGATGCAAATAATTGAAGATGTGAAAAAATACATCTTGTGTTCCTGATTTTCCAGAAAGGAACTGAACATCGTCAATAATTAAAACGTCAATCAATTGATAGAAGTGAATGAAATCATTTCTATTGTTTTTCTTAACCGAGTCGATATATTGTTGTGTGAATATTTCGGCAGAAATATATAAAACGGTTTTATCTGGATATTTGTCTTTAATTTCAACTCCAATAGCATGCGCTAGGTGCGTTTTACCAAGTCCTACGCCACCAAAGATTAATAATGGGTTGAATGATGTCCCGCCAGGTTTATTGGCAACAGCCATACCTGCTGATCGAGCTAGTCTATTCGAATCTCCTTCAAGGAAATTATCAAAACTGTAGTTGGCATTAAGTTGAGATTCAATTTTTAAATTTCTAATTCCTGGGATTACAAAAGGATTTTTTAATTCAGGATCTAAGTTTTTAAAAGGAGCATCAACATTTTGTGGTTTCATTGGCGCTCTATTGGCACTAGGCAATTGTTCCGTAAACGGTTGTTTATTGCCATAAGTGTTTTCCATCTTAATTTTATAAAGTAACTTTGCGTTTTTACCAAGTTCTTTAGTTAAGGCCACTTTTAATAATTTTACATAGTGTTCTTCTAGCCATTCGTAGAAAAATTTACTTGGAACTTGAATGTACAATGCGTTATCGGTAAGCTCAACTGATTTGATCGGTTCAAACCAAGTTTTGAAAGCTTGGTCTTGAATATTGTCTTTTATAAAAGACAAACAGTTTTCCCATACTGATTGAGCAGTTTTGTTCATAAATTCTATGTAAATTATTTTTATTTAGTAATCGTTGTCTAAAAAATAGTATCAAAAAACAATGATACTTTTCGGGGTAACAAATATGTGAACAAATTTCTGTAAAAAAAAATAAATAGGGGTTGATTTTGAAATAATATTGTTGTAGGGAGGTTGGTAGTGTTAAAATTTAAATGTTAAAATAAAAAAAATATAATGAAAGAACATGAATATAAAGTGAGGGTTAGGTACTCAGAAACGGATCAAATGGGGGTAGTTTACCATGGTAATTATGCTCCTTATTTTGAAATGGGAAGAGTGGAATGGCTCAGAAACATTGGGATTTCCTATAAATGGATGGAAGAAAGTGGTATTATGCTTCCCGTGGTTTCTTTAAATATAAATTACAAAAAACCAGCACGATATGACGATCTCTTAACTGTTAAAACTTTTTTTAAAAGTCAGACCTCAGTGAAGATTGAATTTGACTATGAGATTTATAATGAAAAAAATGAGTTATTAACAATTGCTAGTTCTGTCTTGGTTTTTGTAGACATGAAAACGTCTCGTCCTACACTACCACCGGACTACATCAAAGAGAAACTTTTAACGTTTTAGCAATTATTGATTTTCTAATTAACTATTCCTTAATTTGGATCGTAATTTCATACAAAGATTTAAAAATGTCGAATATTTTTTCGGCATTTTTTTTTCTTGTTTTTATTTCCATTTTTCCAATTGGTAATCCTGTTTCTTCATTTATTTCCATTTCTTGAGAAAGTATATCAAGTTTTTTTTCTTTTATAACTCGCATCACTTTATTCATGTTGATGTAATCAAAAGAAATCAGGAAATGAACATCTATGGTTTTTTCAATTATAAGACAATTTTCAAGTGTAATTTGCGCAGTAGTTTTGTAGGCAGAAATTAATCCGCCAACACCTAATTTTGTACCCCCAAAAATTCGTGCTACCACGATTAATGTATTAGTAACGTCAAAAGATTGAATTTGCCCGTAAATGGGCATTCCTGCTGAATTGCTCGGTTCCCCATCGTCATTGGCTCTATAAACGAATTCTTGTGTACCTAGTTGGTAAGCGTAGCAAAAATGACCGGCATTGGTGTGTTTTTTTCGTAACGCGTCAATAATAGGCTTTACTTCCTCTTCTGATTCAATTGGGAAAGCATAACCATAAAATTTACTGTTTTTTTCTTTGAATAAAACTTCTTCGGTAGTGGTTTCAATAGTATTGTAAGTGTCTTTGTTTTTCACAAGAGATTCTTAAATTATTTTTTTGGTAAAAAGATCTATGACATCTTCTTCGCCTACTTGTAAATTCCAAACGTTAAGCCCAATGGATAGAGCAGCATCTGTGTTTTCTTTTTTATCATCTACAAACAAAGTCGTTTTGGCCTGTAATTCATGATTGTTTAAAACGTAGTGGTAAATTTTGGTTTCGGGTTTTCGCATACCAATTTCGAAAGAAAAATATACTTTTTCAAAACATTGGTAGAAATCACTGAAAAACGAAATACCACTTTTATGTTCAAATCGTTTGATATGAATAGCGTCAGTATTACTCAATAAAAATAGACGATACTTTTTTGAGAGCATTTGCAGAAATTCTAAGCGATATAAAGGGAAGTCAAGTAAAACCGAATTCCAAACTTTTAAGATCTCATCGGTACTAGCATTTGGAATGTGTTGCTGAATTCCACTTAAAAAGGAGTCTTTGGAAATTTCTCCTTTTTCAAAGGCTATATTCAATTGGTCTAGTTCTTCATTCCAATCGTTTAGCCCTAGGCTCTTCAAGCCGTCAATTGGAGCTTGTTTGTCTAGATTTATAAAAATATCACCAAAATCAAATATTATACTATTAATCATGATTTCTGCAAATTATAAGTTCATCAGTACCAATTAAAAAATTTTCACACTGACTTTTTTCTATTATTGGGGCTTTAATCCCAGTTGAAAATGACACTTTACCGCTAAATACTCTTACTTCATCCCAACAATTTTCGTCAATAAAAGTCTGCAACGTTTGACGGCCACCCTCTATAATTACTGATTGTATTTGGTGTTTAAATAATACAGCTATGATTTGTTGTGCCACATTTTGGTCAAAATCAATTACTTCAAAGATACAATTTTCTTTACCAACATTTAACGTGGACTTGCATAATATTATTGTTTTTATCTGATTGTCAAGTACATGACTAGTATTTGGAATTCGATTATTTTGATCAAGAATGACTCTAACCGGATTGTTTCCTTTCCAGTCTCTTGTATCTAGTTTTGGATTATCATCGATAACAGTTTGTGTGCCCACAAGTATGGCTTGTTCCTCGCTTCGCCACTGATGAACTAATTGTCGAGAGTAAGTATTGGTTATCCAGACCGGTTTTTGTGCTAATTTTTCATTGGGCGCAAGGAATCCGTCTTGCGTTTGTGCCCATTTCAAAATAATGTACGGTCTCTTCTTTTGATGAAAAGTAAAAAAACGTTTGTTTAGCTCATTGCATTCGTCTTCTAGTATACCAACAGTCACGTTAATTCCTGCTTCAATAAGTTTTTTAATTCCTCTTCCAGCTACTTTTTCATTGGGGTCTACAGTTCCAACAACCACATTTGGAATCTTATTTTTAATGATCAAATCGCAGCATGGTGGCGTTTTTCCAAAATGACTACAAGGTTCTAAACTTACGTATATTGTCGATTTATGCAGTACCGATTTGTCTTTTACCGAGTTTATAGCGTTTACTTCAGCATGGGGTTCGCCCGCTTTTATATGCCAGCCTTCTCCAATAATTTTACCATTATAAACAATTATACTTCCCACTAATGGGTTGGGGTAGGTAGTTCCTAAACCATTTTTGGCCAATTCGATGCAACGCTTAATATATTTTTCATTGTTCTCCACATTGCAAAAGTAGTTATTTTTGTGTTTATGATTTAGTTTTAAAAACTTCCTTAAATTACAATAAAGTATTTCTATTTTTGTACTTTAAAATTTAGCGTTTATAAATAATGGAAAATTGGGTTATTAGAAAAATTGAGAAAAAAGATAATCAAGGCGTTGCACAATTGATTCGCGCTGTTTTTGATGAATTGAATATCCCAAAAGTTGGAACTGCTTATGCTGATCCTTATTTGGATTTCATGTTTGAAGAATACAGTAAGCCAAAATCGGCCTATTTTGTAGTTGAAAATGAAGGACGAATAGTAGGAGTTGCAGGAGTTGCACCGCTAGAAAATGAAGCAGAAACGATTTGTGAATTGCAAAAAATGTACTTTGCACCTGAAACTCGTGGTTTAGGTATAGGTAGTCAAATGATGGCTATTTGTTTACAAACTGCTAAAGATTTTCGATTTGAAAGTTGTTATCTTGAAACGATGCCTTATATGCTTGATGCCCAAAAGCTCTATAAAAAAGTGGGTTTTGAATATATTGATGCTCCCATGGGTTGCACTGGTCATACGTCTTGCCCGGTTTGGATGTTGAAAAAGTTATAAATTAGGATTCCTATTTCCTAACCCAATACAAATAATGAAAATTAAACTATACCGAGATCAATTCATTCAAGCCCTTTCACCCATTCACGGGGAAGATGAGGCGGAGAGTTTTTTCTATTTAATTTTAGAAGATATACAACAATTAAAGAGAATAGATTTGGCTTTACAGCCTGATTTGGTTTTTAAGGAGGATGAAATTTTGATTTGGAATACATTTTTGGAGCAATTAAAACTAGAAATTCCAGTTCAGTATTTGTTAGGTAAAACAAGTTTTTATGGATTGGATTTTGAAGTAAATGAAAGTGTATTAATTCCAAGGTCAGAAACAGAGGAATTGGTAGAATGGATTATTGAAAGCCATAAGCCAAATGATAAAGATCGAAAACTTAGAATTTTGGATATTGGTACAGGAAGTGGTTGTATTGCTATTTCATTAGCAATAAATATTCCTGCTGCTCAAGTTTTTGCTATCGATGTTTCGAAAAAAGCTTTGGCTACAGCCAAAAAAAATGCCGCATTAAACAAAGTTGATATCACGTTCATACATCAGAACATTCTTGAAACGGAAGATTTAGGACAACAGTTTGATATTATTGTTTCGAATCCTCCTTATGTTCGAAATTTAGAAAAAGTGGAGATTAAAAAGAATGTTTTGGATAATGAACCGCATTTGGCTCTATTTGTAGAAGATAATGATGCTTTACTTTTTTATAAAAAAATTGCCAAATTAGCCCAGAAAAATTTATCTCAAAATGGGCAACTGTATTTTGAAATCAATCAATACCTTGGAAAAGAAATGGTTAATTTACTTCAGGAAATGACTTTTGTAAATATTGAATTACGCAAAGATATTTACGGTAACGATCGAATGATTAGAAGTAGTTTTTATTAATGGATATTTTTGGATTTTAATGCTAAAACGATTTCTTTAAAAAGATAAATTATTGCACTAAGGAAAAAACCAAGAAAAAGTGTTGCTATAATCTTAAACTCGACAATAAGATTTTCGGTTAAAATTGATATTATATTTTGAATACTGTAAAATAAACTTATCGTTAAAAGTGTTAAAACTGAAATTCCAGTACTAAGTTTTAAGTAAGTTTTTCTAGGAGAAATTTTTGGAAATAGATATAATAGAGTGATATTAAGTAGAGGAAAAAAGGCAGTAAAATAATGAAAAATAGTAAATTTTACTCTGTGACCACTGGATCCTAAAAGCAAAAGCATAAAAAGAATCGAAAAAGTTAACATCCCGCAGTATAATAAAAAACTTATTTTATAAGATTTGTTCATTTTTCTTCTGTATCAAAGAATCTTGCGGAGGTTATTAAATATGTCTATTCATATCGTAACGCCTCAATAGGATCTAGCGTAGATGCTTTTATTGCTGGATATAAACCGGAAATAATTGCCACAATAAAACTGGTTAAAAATGCTGCGAAAATAGCACCCCACGGAATTACAAAGGCAAAGTCCATGGCTGTTGCTATCCCATAACCAATTAGAATTCCGAAAATAATACCCATTAATCCACCCAATTGGCCAATTAATAAGGTTTCTATAAAAAACTGAAAAGCCACGGTGCTTTTTTTGGCCCCCAATGCTTTTCGAACCCCAATTTCCCTCGTGCGCTCTGTTACCGAAACGATCATGATATTCATCAACGCAATAGATGAACCTAATATGGTTATAATTCCAATTAGCCAAGAAGCCAATCCTAAATATTTAGTGATTCCTAGAATTCGATTAATCAAATCATCTGAACGTACCACTCCAAAATTATTGTCTTTTAACGGACTCAGTTTTCGAACTCGGCGCATCGTGCTCGTTGCGTTATCGATGGCTTGGTCAAGTAATTCTTTCTTGGAAACCATGATACTCATCGTGTAATTGATGTTAGGAGCGGTAAATAAAGAACGCGCCACTTGAATAGGAATTAAAACTCTTAAATCTTGACTGTTTCCAAATGTCGAACCTTTTTCTTTTAACATTCCAATTACCTTAAAACGGGCTCCACGAATGGAGATTATTTTATCAATAGGATTGACGTCTTTTAAAAGTCCTTTTTCAAAATCAGAACCTACTATGCAAGAATACGTATTATTAGAAATGTCAAAACCGTTAAAATTTCGTCCTAATTTGGTTTCTAAACCGGAATTAGTGATAAAATGTTCGTCGACACCTACTACTGAAATTTCAGGATCCGTTTTTGTAGCCTCATATTTTACTTCGGCTGCGGATGTAGCGGTAAATGAAAGTGAAGTTTCCGTAAATGGATATTTATATTTGTTTTTGAAAGCGACCGCTTCGGGATAGGAAATGATAGGATTGATGATTTCTCTTTCTTGACCTCGTCTTCGTGAGGTGTTTTCGTATTGATTTATATTGAAGGTATTGGCGCCCATTGATGCGAAATCAGAGGAGATAGTATTTTCTAAAGCGGATACCACAGTTAGTATACCCACTAAGGCTGTGATTCCAATTGCAATGATTAAAACAGTAAGGGTTGTACGTAATAATTGCGTTCTAATTGAACCTACTGCAATCCGTACATTTTCTTTGAATAAATTTAGCATCATACAGGTTTGACACGAAAATACAATTTTTGTTACAAGTTTGTTTTAGAAGAAGTATTATTTATTTTAAAAATAAGATATTTGCAGCACCAATTATGAATTTTCAATTAAGGATTGCGATTTTTATAAATCGCCGCTAATATAAAATTCATAATTCATAATTTAATATTCATAACTTATAGTAATGGCATCAAAACCGAGTATACCTAAAGGAACAAGAGATTTTTCACCAACTGAGGTGGCAAAACGTCAATATATCATGCAAATTATCAGGAGTAATTTTGAGAAATTTGGTTTTCAACCTATAGAAACGCCTTCTTTTGAAAACTCAGATACTTTGATGGGGAAATATGGAGAAGAGGGAGACCGTTTGATTTTTAAAATATTGAATTCGGGGGATTATTTGGCGAAAGCCAATGCAAATCATTTAGAAAATAAAGACAGTACGAAGTTAACTTCAAGTATTTCCGAAAAAGCGCTGCGTTATGATTTAACAGTTCCTTTTGCAAGATATGTTGTACAGCATCAAAATGAGATTGAGTTTCCTTTTAAAAGGTACCAAATCCAACCCGTTTGGCGTGCTGATCGTCCACAGAAAGGTCGTTTTAGAGAATTTTTTCAATGTGATGCCGATGTAGTTGGTTCTAAATCATTATGGCAAGAAGTTGAATTAGTGCAATTATACGATACTGTTTTTACTGCTCTAGGTTTAGAAGGGGTAACCGTAAAAATCAACAATCGTAAAATTTTATCCGGAATTGCTGAGGTGATAGGAGCATCAGATAAATTGATCGATTTTACTGTCGCTTTAGATAAATTGGACAAAATTGGGGAGGATGGAGTAAAAAAGGAAATGATTGAAAAAGGAATTGATGAAGCGGCGATTGAAAAAGTGCAGCCTCTGTTTAATTTTACAGGAACGATTTCTGAAAAAATAGAAAAATTATCTCAGCTATTATCTCTTTCAGAGGAAGGGATGAAAGGAGTAGATGAACTGCGTTTCATTTGTGATAATTTGGCTGAATTGGGATTGTCAACAGCGATTCTAGACCTAGATGTGACGCTTGCTAGAGGACTTAATTATTATACAGGTGCTATTTTTGAAGTAGCTCCGCCAAAGGGAGTTGCTATGGGCTCTATTGGAGGAGGTGGCCGTTATGACGATTTGACTGGAATTTTCGGATTGAAAAACATGAGTGGTGTAGGGATTTCTTTTGGTTTAGATCGCATTTATTTGGTAGTTGAAGAACTCAATTTATTTCCAGAGACTGTCACTGCATCTACAAAAGCGTTGTTCATTAATTATGGTGATGCGGCATCTTTGTACGCTATGAAAGCTATTAAGGATTTGAGAGCTGCCGGAATAAAAGTAGAATTATATCCTGATAATGTAAAAATGGCAAAACAGTTTCAACATGCTGATAAAAGAAATATTCCTTATGCGGTAATTGCAGGTGAAAATGAAATAGAAGCTAATTTGTTTTCACTCAAAAATCTGGTAACGGGAGAACAGATTTCTCTTGATCTTGAGGGGCTCAAGAAGAAATTGTGATAGAAAACAACAACCATAAAAAAAAAGCTTTGTTTTAGTAAACAAAGCTTTTTTTAATATAAGGTAATCACGAATTAATAATTAAACAGAAACTAACCTTAAATTTTTTAGATCAGAACCGATAACAAACTTATACAAACTAAATCGTAATAGTCTTAAAATTATATTAAAATTTATCTTTTTGTTCAAAAGTAAATGATTTTTTTGGAGTTCAAATAATTAGCAAGAAATTAAACTGTGACAATTTGACATTTTATAAGATTTGGCAGTACTTTTGCAATTCAAAGAAAAGTGAAAAAAATGAAGTTTAAGAATATATTTAAAAATACGAGTAATATGGCTACTGATAATTCAGAAATTGATCAAAAAATAGAGGATGTAACTACGGATAATACTAGCAATGAAGAGCAAGTTGTTGCTGAAGAATTGAGTATTGAAGAGCAATGGACGCAAGATTTAGCAAAAGAAAAAGATAAGTATTTACGATTGTTTGCTGAATTTGAAAATTACAAACGTAGAACTACAAAAGAACGTATTGAATTGTTTAAAACAGCTAACCAAGAAGTTTTATTGGCAATGCTTCCAGTTTTAGATGATTTTGACAGAGCGGTTATTGAAATAGCAAAATCCGAAGACGAACTAATGATGAAAGGGGTTGAGCTTATTCATGAAAAACTGAAAAGTACTTTAGTGTCAAAAGGATTAGAGCAAGTTGATGTGAAAGCGGGTGATGCATTTGATGCTGATTTTGCAGAAGCAATAACGCAAATTCCAGCTGCATCAGCTAAGATGAAAGGGAAAATTGTAGATGTTCTTGAAAAAGGATATAAATTGGGAGATAAAATAATTCGTTTTCCAAAAGTTGTAATAGGACAATAATAGGAAAACTATTTTTTTACTTCTATACCATTCAAAAATAAAAAAATGAAAAAAGATTTTTACGAGATATTAGGCATTTCAAAAGGTGCAGATGCTGCAGCGATAAAGAAAGCCTACAGAAAGAAAGCCTTAGAATTTCATCCTGACAAAAACCCTGGAGACAAATCGGCAGAAGATAAATTTAAGGAAGCTGCGGAGGCTTATGAAATTTTAAGTGATCCAAATAAAAAAGCGAAATACGACCAATACGGTCATCAAGCTTTTGATGGTTCAGGAGGTTTTGGTGGCGGCGGTCATCATGGCGGAATGAATATGGATGATATCTTCAGTCAGTTTGGTGATATATTCGGTAGCGCCTTTGGCGGTGGCGGAGGATTTGGTGGCGGTGGCGGAGGTCAACGTAGAACTAAAGGAAGTAACCTTCGTATCAAAGTGAAATTGACTTTGGAAGAAATTGCAAATGGTGTAGAGAAAAAAGTAAAAGTAAAACGTAAAGTACAAGCGCCTGGCGTTTCGTACAAAACGTGTTCTACTTGTAATGGTCAAGGGCAGGTGATGCGTGTAACCAATACTATTTTAGGTAGAATGCAATCAGCTTCAACTTGTCCTACTTGTGGCGGTTCAGGTCAAATTTTAGATAAAAAACCATCTGAGGCAGATGCTCAAGGAATGATTCTGGAAGATGAAACGGTATCGATAAAAATTCCTGCAGGTGTAGTTGATGGTATGCAATTAAAGGTTTCTAACAAAGGAAACGATGCGCCAGGAAACAGTGTTCCCGGTGATTTGATTGTGGCAATTGAAGAGCTTGAACATGAATTCTTGAAACGTGAAGGAGAGAATTTACATTATGATTTATACATCAGTTTTGCAGAAGCGGTTCTTGGAATCTCTAAAGATATCGAAGCTATAAATGGTAAAGTAAGAATCAAACTGGAAGAAGGAATTCAATCTGGAAAAATTCTTAGATTGAAAGGCAAAGGAATTCCTAGTATAAACGGATACGGAAGCGGTGATTTATTGGTTCACGTAAATGTATGGACTCCGAAAACTTTAAATAAAGAACAAAAACAATTTTTCGAGAAAAATATCAATGACGAAAACTTTGTTCCGAATCCAGAAAAATCAGATAAATCCTTTTTCGAGAAAGTAAAAGACATGTTTTCTTAAATAGTTAAGCGATTAAAATTTAAAATATATTCCCATCCTTGTTCTAATAAGGATGGGTTTTTTTATGTAACATTTTGGACCTATTTCAGTACTAATTATTTACTTTTACAAGCGCTAAGCAAAATCGAGTTAAGTCGATCAAATAAATTCAAAATTAAGCATGAGTATTTTACTTGAAGTTAATAAAGTAGTTAAGCAATATGGTGATTATGTGGCGCTTAATGAAGTCTCATTATCAGTTCCGAAAGGCAGTATTTATGGGCTTTTAGGTCCAAATGGTGCCGGAAAAACATCCTTAATCCGTATCATTAATCAAATTACATTTCCAGATCGTGGCGAAGTTATTCTTGACGGTGAAAAACTACAACCCAAACACGTGCAATACATAGGCTATCTTCCAGAGGAGAGAGGATTGTACAATAGTATGAAAGTGGGGGAGCAGTGTTTGTACTTGGCACAAATGAAAGGATTGTCAAAAGCAGAAGCCAAAAAACAATTGGAGTATTGGTTTGATAGATTAGGAATACAAGGGTGGTGGAACAAAAAAATCCAAGAGCTTTCTAAAGGAATGGCCCAAAAAATTCAGTTTGTGGTTTGTGTATTGCATAAACCAAAATTATTGATATTTGATGAACCTTTCTCCGGTTTTGACCCTGTAAATGCCAATGTAATAAAAGATGAAATTTTGGCTTTAAGAGATGAAGGAGCAACTATCATTTTTTCGACACACCGTATGGAAAGTGTAGAAGAATTATGCGATGATATTGCTTTAATCCACAAGTCAAATAAATTATTAGAAGGAAAATTGAGCGATGTAAAAAGACAATTTAAAACCAATAGCTATGAAGTTGGGATTTTATCTGATAATGTAGAAGGATTAATGTATGATATTACACAAAAATTCAACGTGGGACCAGCTCATTTCAAATCCTTAAATAAAGAGATAAAGCTTGAAATTCAATTGGGCAAAGCCCTGCCAAATGAGCTGCTAAATGTATTGACACAACGTGGGCAAGTCACCCATTTTGTAGAAAAAATACCAACTGTAAATGATATTTTTATTCAATCTGTTAGCGGGAAATAATTTTTTGCTAAATCCTAAATTCTAAATTAAAAATGAGCATCATTTCATTAATCATAAAAAGAGAGTTTGTTGCCAAGGTGCGTAATAAATCTTTTATTGTAATGACCTTTTTAAGTCCGTTACTATTTGTTGGGATAGCCGCATTTGTAGGGTATTTAAGTTCGATGAAAGCAGATACAAAACAAATCGCTATTCATGATGAATCGGGTTTGTTTGTAAATGATTTTACCGCACAAAACAGTAAAAAAGGGGAATATAAATACCTGGATTTAACGGTAATCGATTCTAAATCTTTGAAAGATAGTATTACTAACGAAAGTTATGAGGGGCTGTTAATCATACCAAAGTCAGCAATTATTAGTGATTTTGAAAGTAAAATTCAATTCATATCGAATAGTAGTCCAAGTATTTCATTTATTGAGAATGTTCAAGATGTCATTGGGAGCAAAATCACCAAAATAAACCTGGAGAACGCACATCTTGATACCTTAGCAATTAAAAAGGCGCAATCTGTAGTAAATATAAGTCTTGCCAAAGCTTCCGGTGAACAGAGTGTAAAAGGATTGAATGAAATTAAAATTGCTATTGGTGGCGGTTTTGGGTATTTAATCATGATGTTCATTATCATTTATGGTAATATGGTGATGCGCTCTGTAATTGAAGAAAAAACAAACAGAATCATAGAAATCATTATTTCCTCCGTAAAACCGTTCCAATTAATGATTGGTAAAATCATTGGTACCTCATTAGCAGGAATCTTGCAATTTGTGATTTGGGCCGTAATCGGATTGTCATTAATGTTTGCTGCATCACTCTTTTTTGGGGTTAATGTAGGACCAACAGCCAAAGTCCCACCAGAATTAATGCAGCAAGCGCAACAAGAATTTGCAGGCACAGCCCAAATGTATATTAAAGAGTTATGGAATTTGCCTATCGCTAATATACTCCTTGGTTTTGTCGTTTATTTCATAGGGGGTTATTTTTTATACAGTTCATTCTATGCGGCAATTGGTGCGGCAGTAGACAATCAAACCGACTCTCAGCAGTTTTTACTCCCTATCATCATGCCATTGATGCTAAGTGTTTACGTTGGATTTTTCAGTGTAATCCATGATCCACATGGGACAATTGCAGTCGTTTTTTCGATGATTCCGCTTACATCGCCAATCGTGATGTTGATGCGAATCCCGTTTGGCGTACCTTTGTGGCAAATCGCCATTTCTGTAACCCTGTTATTCGGGACTTTCTTTGGAGTAGTTTGGTTTGCAGCCAAGATATATCGAGTGGGAATATTGATGTACGGTAAAAAACCAACCTGGAAAGAGTTGTACAAATGGCTTAAATATTAATTGTAAAGAACAGAAAAATAAAAGTGAGGAGCGAATGGCTAGGTTTTTGTCAGTAAACATACTTCCTGCTCTCGCCTTTATCTCTTCGTCCCGAAATGTCGGGACTGCGAGGATATCGGCTCCATCAGGGCTAAGGAGCCAGCATTTGGTTTCTTTTCAATGATTTTTCTAGAAGTACAATTAATAAATTTAACGATAAAAGAGATAAAACAATATGCCTAAAATACTAATTATAGAAGACGAAGCAGCCATTCGAAGAGTATTGACAAAGATACTCTCTGAAGAGAACGATACCTATGAAGTAGAAGATGCTGAGGATGGGGTAACTGGTTTTGAAAAAATAAAAAACAACGATTACGATTTGGTTTTGTGTGACATCAAAATGCCAAAAATGGATGGTGTGGAATTACTCGAAGCCGTAAAGAAAATAAAACCTGAAATTCCTATGGTAATGATCTCTGGTCATGGCGATATGGAAACGGCAATCAATACGATGCGTTTGGGTGCATTTGATTATATCTCAAAACCACCTGATTTGAATCGTTTATTAAATACTGTTCGAAATGCTTTAGACAAAAAACAACTCGTAGTTGAAAATAAGATTTTAAAGAAAAAAGTCAGTAAGAACTATGAAATGATTGGGGATAGTGAAGGTATTAATCATATTAAATTGATGATTGAAAAAGTAGCCCCAACCGAAGCTAGAGTTTTAATCACAGGACCTAACGGGACTGGAAAGGAACTAGTAGCACATCAATTACATGAAAAAAGTGAAAGAGCGGATTTCCCTTTAATCGAAGTAAACTGCGCCGCGATACCATCTGAATTGATAGAAAGCGAATTGTTTGGTCACGTAAAAGGAGCCTTTACATCTGCGGTAAAAGATCGTGCAGGGAAATTTGAAGCAGCTGATAAAGGAACAATTTTCCTAGACGAAATAGGCGACATGAGTCTTTCGGCTCAAGCCAAAGTATTACGTGCTTTACAAGAAAGTATGATTACTAGAGTAGGTGCAGATAAGGATATAAAGGTCGATGTACGTGTAGTAGCTGCAACGAATAAAGATTTAAAAGTAGAAATTGCCGAAGGGCGTTTCCGTGAGGATTTATACCATAGATTAGCAGTAATATTAATAAAAGTGCCCTCGTTGAACGATAGACGTAACGATATCCCAATGTTAATATCTCATTTTACGGACAAAATTGCTGCTGAGCAAGGAACAGCAGTAAAGAAATTTTCTAAAGATGCAGTGAAACTGTTGCAGGAATACGATTGGACTGGGAATATACGCGAATTACGCAATGTGGTAGAGCGATTAATAATACTGGGTGGAAGCGAAATTTCCGAGAATGATGTGAAGTTATTCGCATCCAAATAGAATAAATTTAATGATTTAAAAATTTGACGATTCAAAGATTGGTTTTTCATTTCTAATTTTTCAATTTTCCATTTTTTTATCTTTCAATACAATAGAAATGAAATTAAAAAAAATTAACGAAGGTTTAAAAGAATCTTTAATCGCGAATGGTTTGACAGAAGCCAATGCAATCCAACAAGAAACTTTTTCTACTTTAAAAAGTGGTGCCGATTGTCTTATTATCGCACCAAAAGGGAGCGGAAAAACAACTACTATTGTCATTAATGTAATTCAGCAATTAGTGCAAGAAGGAGAGCAATCTCCTCGCGCTTTGATAATAGTTGAGGATAAAGAAAAAGTATTAGAAGTCTTGAGTATGTTCGAGAAATATGGTAAACATACTGATTTAACTGTTTTTGGCGTTCATGACAAAGGCGATATGGATTATGACAAAAACTACATTTCTGGTGGAGTTGATGTTTTAGTGGGTACGCCTAATAAGTTAAGTAATATGCTGTCAACAGCAGGATACAATGTTAATCGTTTAAAAATGTTTATTATTGATGATGCTGACCCTATGTTACGCCTTCGTCATGAAACAAAGATCATGCGTATTTCAAGTAGTATTGTTAAAACCCAACGCATCATTTTTGCGTCTGAAATGACAGAACGTATCGAATCTTTGGCAGATAAAATGCTGGTAGAACCTTATGAATTTGATTTTGAAGATTACGAAGATGAGGACGAAGAAATAGACGAAGAAGCAGAAGAAAAATAATAAAAAAATAAAATACCATGGGATTAATGAAAGTGTTTTCTGGAAGTGAGATTTTGGCTTTAGCTTTAAAAGAAAAAATTGAAGAAATAGGAATCGATGTTGTAATGAAAGATAATATTCAATCGGCTAGATTGGCAGGTTTTGGAAGTTCAGGATCAGCCGTAGAATTGTTCGTGCAAGAAACAGAGTTTGCAAAGGTCAATCCTGTAATTGAAGAATTTAGATTAAGTATTTAATACACTACTACTGTTTTTAAAATGAATTCCTTGATGCTCTTCATAACGTCAAGGTTTTATTTTTTATAGTATTAAAATTATAGAATGAAGATGAAATATAAAATGTTGGTTTTAGACATGGATGACACCTTGTTGAATGATAACCATGAAGTTTCTGCTGAGAATGCAGCGATGCTTGCAAAAGCACAGGAGTTGGGTGTTTATGTTATTTTAGCCTCAGGAAGGCCAACGCCAGCAATGACAGCTTACGCCACAGCGTTGAACTTGCATAATTCTTATATGATATCGTATAATGGAGCCGTGATTTCCGATTTAAAGGAAGATAAAATCATTTTTGAACAAACATTAACTCAAGAGCAAATTCATGAGCTATACGAATATAGTGTAAAAAGTAAAACGCATATTATTACCTATGTTAACGGCAAAATTGTCAGTGAAACAGATTCTGAATACATTGATATCGAAAAAAACATTACAGGTTTAGAGCATAATAAAGTGGTTAGTTTTAAAGCGGAAGTACAATCTTCAGCTGTAAAATGCATATTATTAGAAGAGCCTAATTATTTAAAAGAAGTAGAACTCGATTTAAAATTAGCTATGCCGCATTTAAGTGTGAGTATGTCTAAACCTTTCTTTTTAGAAGTAGCCCAAAACGGAATTGATAAAGGAGCGAGTATAAAAATATTAGCAGATAAGTTAGGAATTCTTCAGTCGGAAATCATAGCTGTTGGTAACGCTGGAAATGATTTAACGATGATTGAATATGCCGGTTTAGGCGTTTGGGTAGATAATGTCGATCCTGAATTGAGACACAAAGCTGATGTTATTGTTGCTTCAAATAATAACCACGGCGTTGCTGAGGTAGTAAGACGATTTATTTTGGTGTAAAACCTATTTTTTATTTTTTGGAGGTTTACAAAATTTACAAAAATCGAATAGTTCTTGAATTCTTTTCAAAACATAAGCGTCAAATTCTTTTATCATTTTATCATTTTGCCCCAAGTTGGATTTATTGGAAGCAATATGATGCTCAGCAATATATTCTTTTTGAATAGTATCATAAAGCGGTTGCAGAAAACTAATATCCGAAAAAGTACCTTTATTAAGATAGAGGTCTCTTCTTAATTTTCGTGCATAAAGTTCTGATAAATCAAATTCGTATTGAGCAAAAGCTAGTAAATGTTTTGCGGTAATACTGTCTGTGGCAATGATGGAGGCGGCATCACGCTTAAAAGTAGCACTTACTTTAGAATTGAAGTTTTTGGTAAACATGAATTCGATGTTGGTCATTTGGATACTAAAATCAAGTCCAGAAGCAGTATGAATACTATTGATTTGTGTGTTCCCAATTTGTGTTCCTTTTGATTGAAAATCAGTAAGTTGAATTTTGTAATTTTCATTCCATTCCACCGTATTTTGTGCAATTAACGAGGCTGAAAATAGAACTACTAGTATTGTTATTAAGGAAATTTTACTCATTTTTAATCTCTAATTAAGAAGCGAATATATCAATAATTATTGATTTCTTTTTACAGATTTTTGTTCGTAAATTTGCACACGCTATTTTTTGACAACGATTTCATTAATAGCGCTTACTTATGGAAAACAGAAAAAAAGTAGCGTTCTACACGCTAGGATGTAAACTAAACTTTTCAGAAACATCAACAATTGCGCGTAGTTTTCAAGATGAAGGTTTTGATCGTGTCGATTTTGAAGAAGTAGCTGATATGTATGTAATTAATACCTGTTCAGTTACAGAGAATGCCGACAAACAATTCAAGCAAGTCGTTAAGAAAGCGATGAAGCTAAATGATAAAGCTTTTGTTGCAGCCGTGGGTTGTTACGCTCAATTAAAACCCGAAGAACTAGCCGCAGTTGATGGTGTAGATTTAGTTCTAGGAGCTACAGAAAAATTTAAAATCACTGATTATATCAACGACTTGTCCAAGAATGATATGGGCGAAGTGCATTCGTGCGAGATATCAGAAGCTGATTTCTACGTTGGTAGTTATTCTATTGGAGATAGAACGCGTGCTTTCTTGAAAGTACAAGACGGTTGTGATTACAAATGTACCTATTGTACAATTCCACTAGCCAGAGGAATTTCGAGATCTGATGAACTAGAAAATGTGTTGAAAAATGCGTATGAGATTTCGAAGCAAAATATAAAAGAAATTGTTCTTACCGGAGTTAATATTGGCGATTACGGTAAAGGAGAATTTGGGAATAAAAAACACGAGCATACTTTTCTAGAATTAGTGCAAGCATTAGATGAGGTAGAAGGAATCGAAAGATTGCGAATATCCTCTATTGAGCCTAATTTATTGAAAAATGAAACGATTGAATTTGTTTCGAAAAGTAGAACTTTTGTACCTCATTTTCATATTCCGTTACAATCAGGTAGTAATGATATTTTGAAACTCATGAAACGTCGTTACCAACGTGAAGTATATACAGAACACGTAAACAAAATTCGAGAAGTAATGCCACATGCCTGCATAGGAGTGGACGTGATTGTTGGTTTTCCGGGTGAAACGGACGAGCATTTCTTAGAAACCTATCATTTTTTGAATGAGATGGATATTTCGTATTTACATGTTTTTACCTATTCAGAACGCGATAATACGGAAGCTGCAGCTATGATTGGAGTTGTTCCCGCTAATGTACGTTCAAAACGAAGTAAAATGTTACGCGGATTATCAGTAAAAAAACGTCGTGCTTTTTATGAAAGTCAGCTAGGAAGTAATCGAACGGTTTTGTTTGAAAGTGAAAATAAAGAAGGATATATTCATGGTTTTACTGAGAATTATGTAAAAGTAAAAACACCTTGGAATCCTGAATTAGTGAATACCTTACATCCTATAAATTTGACACATATTGATGAGGATGGTTCAGTACGAATGGAGTTTATTGAAGTAGCAGTTTAACTTTTAAATATATAAGTCATTTAAGTTTTTTACTCTTTAATCCTGAGATTAAATATTTAAGTGATCTAATTTTTTAAACCATTAAGAGATTAAGTTATTAAGTGTTGCGCTTAATTTTCTTGATTCCTTAATGGTTTTTTAGTGCTAATTAGTCTTTCGACTTTAAGACATTTTACTTTCGACTAATTTTAAGGGTTAGTTGACCAAATACTACTGTTTTTTATAAAAACGCGTCGGTTTAGTTTTAACTGGGCGATAATTAACTCGGCCATGTCTTCGGCTTGCATTACTTTGTCAGGGTTTCCGTCTGTTAATTTTAAATCTTTGGCCATATCAGTAGCCACCGTACTTGGTGTTAATGCCGTTACACGTATATTATGCTTACGAACTTCTTGCATTAAAGATTCTGTTAATCCCAATACAGCAAATTTAGAAGCGCTATACGCACTCGTCAATGCGTTTCCGCTTAATCCAGCAGTGGAGGAAATGTTGATGATATCACCGGTTTGTCTTTCGATCATATTAGGTAAAACTGCACGAGTCATATAATAGGTACCCATTAAATTTACTTGAATGATGCGTTCCCAAGCTGCAGGTTCTAGTTCTAAGAATTTTCCAAAAGCAGCAATTCCAGCATTGTTGATTAAAATATCAATAGTTCCAAATTCAGCCAATGCTTTTTCAACGGCAGCATTTACCGAATTAATATCGGCAACATCAGCAATGATAGCTAGTGCTTTAACTCGTAAAGATCGTGCTTTAGCAGCAACATTATCGATCTCTTCTTGAGTTCTTGCAAGTAATATTACGTTTACACCTTCTTTGGCTAAAGCTAAAGTAATCGCTTTTCCTATTCCTTTTCCAGCGCCAGTAATAAGTGCGTTTTTATTTTTTAAGTCAGTCATTGTGTTATTTTTTGTCTAAAGTTAATTTATAAATAGTGGTTTTCAACTCATCAGTATCATTGTCTTCACAAAGAAGGAACTCAATTTTTTCGTTTGAGTTGGAGAAAACGGTTATCCCTTCAAATTTATGAGTGTTACTTATTTTTTTTGTAAAATCGATTTTCATGGTTTCCAGATCTAATCGCCCGATGAAGCTTCCTAGAATTGCTCCATCATCATAAGTGGATTTAGTATCCTCGGCCGTTGCTAAAAAATAGAGTTTGTCATTTACTAAAACAGCATCCGTAAAACTCGAACGAACTCCTTTTATTTTAGGTAAATTATAATCATTGGAAAGTAGGCTGAATTCATCACTTAGTTTTTTGGCGTGCAATGTAAAGAGTATGTTTTTATTCGAATTCCCATTACCACGATTCAATAGATACCAATTTTCACCATCATAAACGGCGCCTTCTAGATTAAAATCTTCGGGTTTTATGTTTCCAAAATTTTGCATCACTGCATATAAATCAATCAAATTGTTAGTAGCTATTTTCTTTTTTTGGTTTAAATCAAATTCCACCATCGCATTTCTTTTTGGAGTAGAACCTGAGCCGAAAATGTAAAGCGTATCTTGAAAATGAGTGATGGATTCAAAATCTGGCTTGTCGCATTTAGGAATATTGGCTGCTGGATTTTGTATCAGTGGATATTGTTGTAGTTCGCTGGAATCCATATGGTATTCGTAAAGAAATCCGCTGTTGTCACCAATGATATATACCTTATTGTCCTTGTATAAAAGACCAGAAGCAGAACCAATGCCGATGATGTGAAATAGTAATTCGAGTGTAAATTTTTCCATTAATGTTATTGTGAAAATGGATATCCTAGCCCGGATAGTAGTGAAAATCCTTTTTAGCTGCTTTTTTGGCAGGTCAAAAGATTGTAACGGATAGCCGGAAATAGCTCCTGAAATTCATCAGGATTAGTCCTAATTATTTGTTATATTTGAGCTTCTAAAGATAAATATTTTCCTATGAAGTCTATTAATCCCGACGATTTTAAAGTAGTAAGTGCTATTAAATTATCTGAATTGGCAACTAATTTGAATATTGGAGCTGATGATGATGCCAAAGAAGATAAATTAGACAATGTGCGGGATAAACTGAGTTCGTTGCAGGATGTTATGTATGCACACAACCGTTATGGAGTTTTGATTTGTTTACAAGGTATGGATACTGCCGGGAAGGACAGTTTGATTCGGGAGGTCTTTAAAGAATTCAGTTCTCGAGGTGTCGTGGTTCATAGTTTTAAAACACCGAATTCAACCGAGTTAGAACATGATTATTTATGGCGCCATTATCTAGCTCTACCAGAAAAAGGAAAGTTTGCGATTTTTAACCGTACTCATTATGAAAATGTTTTGGTAACTCGCGTGCATCCCGAATACATTATGAATGAAAATATTCCTGGAGTCGAAAAGGTAGAGGATATTACGCCTGAATTTTGGGAGAATCGCATGGAGCAAATCAGGAATTTTGAAAAACACATTACTCAAAATGGAGTTATTGTGCTAAAATTCTTTTTAAATATGAGCAAAGAGGAGCAAAGACAACGCTTGTTGCGCCGCCTTGAAGAGGAAAAGCACAATTGGAAATTCTCTACTGGAGATTTAAAAGAAAGAGAACGTTGGGATGATTATATGAGGTATTATGAGGAGGCAATCAATAAAACGTCTACCGAAAATGCACCTTGGTACGTAGTTCCTGCTGATGACAAGGATATGTGTCGTTATATTGTTGCCAAAATTATCTGGGAAGAAATGCAGAAACACACCGATATCAAAGAACCCGAATTAGACGAAAAAATAAAAGCGAATATTGAAATGTATAAGGATATTTTGAGAAAAGAGTAAACAAAAAAAGGCGCTGAATTTCAGCGCCTTTTTTTTATTAATTTAATACGTTTTTATAGTTTAAAGCCATAAGCCAAACGTAGCCCAACTTGTCCAACACCTTTACCAACTGTTCCATTGCTGTTCATTTTCGCAAAATCAGAATAGTGCTCGTAGTGTACTGATACATCGATGTATTTTGTTGCATAACCAATACTAGGTGATAATAAGAAGGAAGTTTGGTTGTAGCCATTAGTTACTGCAAAAGCAGCACCCGCTTCGCCCATTACGTAGAATTCATCATTCCAAATAAAAGCTTTAAAACCCGCTTTGGCAGGGATAAATCCTAAATCACTTCCGTCAGCTTTGCTTACAAACAGATTAGAAAAACCACTAGTCAAAGTTAATGAGTATCTTTTTGATAAATCATATTGTAATCTAACATCAGCCCCTAGAGCTAATTTGTACGGATCTTGAGTTGCATATCCTGCATTTAAACCAACTCCTAAGCGGAATCCTTGGTCATAGTTTGGAGCTGTAGTTTTTTCTTGTGCTTGTGCATTGCTTGCAAATAGAGTTGAGACTGCAATTATAAATGCGATTTTAATTTTTTGTGTAGGTTTCATAATCTTAATTTTTTTATTATTAAATTTTTAGAGCCATCATTAAAGCATTCATTGACTGTTGATGACTGCGGCAAATGTAGAGGCAGCGGCTTCTTGAAATGTTATAGAATTATTTGTTAATGTTATATAATAATTGAATTCTTAAAAAAATTCTTAAAAATATTTATGCTATTACTTGATTATTACAGGGACAATCAAATCCTTCTAATTATATTTGTCGATTAAAAAAGCAAAAATTGAATTTAGCGAGTTATACAAAAGAGTTTTCCTATAATTTAAGATTGGCCTATCCTGTAATTTTGGGGATGTTGGGGCATACTTTGATAGGGGTTGTAGATAATTTTATGGTAGGTAATTTAGGGTCGACTGAATTGGCCGCTGTTTCTCTTGGTAATAGTTTTATTTTTATCTCACTTTCAATAGGGATTGGATTCTCTACAGCCATTACACCGCTAACCGCCGAAGCGGATGCCGAAGAAGACGATCAAAAAATTCGTTCTATATTTCATCATGGATTATTATTGTGTACTTTTTTAGGAGTTGCCCTTTTTGTATTGACAATTGTTTCAAAGCAATTAATGTACTTCATGCATCAGCCTGCAGAAGTGGTTGCATTGGCGGCGCCGTATATTAACTGGGTTGCATTTTCACTGATTCCTGTGATTATGTATCAAGGCTATAAGCAATTTGCAGATGGTTTGTCAAAAACAAAATATTCGATGTATGCTATTTTATTGGCTAATGTAGTTCACGTTTTTTTTAACTATGTGTTGATTTATGGGATTTGGTTTTTTCCAAAATTAGGAGTGATGGGAGCTGCATTAGGTACTGTTATTTCAAGAATTATGATGGTTGTTTTTATGGATTTGCTTTTGCGATATAATAAAGATTTTAGTCGTTATTTTAAAAATTTCAGTTTTAAGGAAATTCAAAAATCAGTATTAAACAAGATAGTAGGACTGGGTTTTCCATCGGCAATGCAAATGTTATTCGAAGTAACTTTATTTACTGCTGCGATTTGGTTATCCGGATCTTTAGGTAAAAATAGTCAAGCAGCCAATCAAATAGCGCTTACACTTGCCTCTTCAACATTCATGGTAGCTATGGGATTAAATGTTACGGCAATGATTCGAGTGAGTAATCAAAAGGGATTGAGAAATTATAAACATTTAATCATTGTAGCGCGATCTATTTTCTTATTGGCCATCATTCTTGAAACTATTTTCGGAATCATTTTCGTTGTTTTTCACAACTATTTGCCACATTTATTTTTAAACATGAATGACGCTACTCAGGCATTGGATAATCAGGAAATCATAATTATCACCGCTAAACTACTTTTGGTGGCTGCAGTTTTTCAAATTTCCGATGGCATTCAAGTAGTCGTACTAGGGGCTTTAAGAGGATTGCAAGATGTAAAAATCCCTATGTACATTACTTTTGTTGCGTATTGGGTAGTGGGTTTCCCGGTTTCATTTTATTTGGGAAAATATACTTCACTGGAGGCCGTAGGAATTTGGATAGGACTTCTTGCTGGTTTATCTACCGCAGCTTTATTTTTGTATATTCGCTTTACTAGATTGACTAAGAAATTGGTTTTGGAAAACCATTAAATTTAGTTTAATTATAAGATTTAACTTCTTATTCAATTGACCGCCTGATTTGGGCATTTAAAAAAATAAAAAAATGATTGTATTTATTATTCTGGGCATCATCTTAGTAGTGATGAGTTTTACTTTAAAAAATGACCATAGTCCGTTTTCTAAATTTGCTAACCTGCTTAAAATTGTTGGAGTTTTAATTATTGTGATCGGTTTTTTCTCTTCGGCTTTTAAGCAAATAGATGCTGGAAAAGTAGGAGTGAAATCACTATATGGTAATGTAGAACCGGGAATTTTAGAAAGTGGTTTGCATTTAATTAATCCACTTTTAGATATTACAGAATTTGATATCCAAACTCAAAATTATACCATGTCTGCTGAGCATGGCGAAGGGGCTCAAACTGGAGATGATGCGATTAGGGTATTGTCCAATGATGGGTTAGAAGTGGTTATTGATTTAACCGTTTTATACCGCGTATCTTCTGTCGATGCACCAAAGATTTTTAAACAAATTGGTGTCAATTATTCAGATAAAATAGTGCGACCAGTAACCCGTACTCGCATTCGCGACAATGCTGTTTATTATGATGCAATTGCGTTGTACTCCACCAAAAGAAATGAATTTCAAGAACGAATTTTTAAAAGTATTGAAGCTGATTTTAAAAGTAGAGGACTTATTTTAGAGCAATTATTGATTCGAAATATTAACCTTCCAGCATCAGTTAAAACAACTATCGAGAGTAAAATTAACGCTGAGCAAGATGCACAAAAAATGCAATTTGTTTTGCAAAAAGAAAAGCAAGAAGCTGAGCGTAAAAGAGTAGAAGCGCAAGGTATTGCTGATTATCAACGCATCATTTCAACTGGATTAACAGATAAGCAATTGCAGTACGAAACCATAAAGGCACAAAAAGAGCTGGCAGCTTCACCAAACACCAAAATTATTTTTATGAATGGTAAAGGTGGTGCTCCCATAATTCTTTCGGACAAATAGATTTTACAAAAGCATATTTGGTTATTGCTCAATGCGCTAAGCGATATTTAAAAGACAATATATACACTACATAAACTTTACAAAATGGAATTACCAAAATTTTTACTAGGCGACAATACTGATTTTCCTGAAGATATTTTTATCATTCATATGGATTACCCTAGATTTATTATCAATCTGAAAGACGATGAAGTGGAATTCATGGAAGAAGCGGAGGATTTAGACGAATCTGAATTGAATTCAGAAATGGAAGGATTAATAGAGCAAGCGAATGCTTTTTATGATCGAGAAATGGAGCGTTACGAGAAGGAGTAAAGCAGAAAACATTAGTTTTTAGTTAAGCTGAAGCAGTTTTAAAAAATGATAGTATATTGTTTTTTAAAACTGTTTTTTTTATACTTTTAAACCATTGGTATTCAATGGATTTTTTAGTTTTATTTCTTTTGAATAGTAAGCATTATACGGTATTGAGAATTTTCCATTTTTTATTAATCAAAATCTAACAGTATGAAACGAATAAAAAAAATGTTTTTGGCGCTAACTTTAGGTGTTTTTGGCTTTACGCAAGCACAAGATCTTGCTAAGGTAAAAGGTAAAAGTAGTATGGCCGATCCAAGAAAAGAAAACCCAATTGCTGAATCTGCGAAAAGTAGGATCAACAATATCAATAATGGGATGCCCAATAGAATTTCAATGAATGTAACCGTTGCCAAGCAAACTCAAGGAGCGACTTTTGGGGAGAAGGTAAATTCTGGGAAAATAAATGTTACACTAATCGACAATGGCTGTATTGTTTTATTTCCTTCAAACGAAGGGTACCGAATCAATTTACAAGACAATAGTATTAAAGAATTGACAAAGGAGGAAAGTCTTTCTTTTGGGGAAAAAGTAAATCAAGGATTACACGCTGCAGGCGGGGCTTTGGCTCAAGGCGCTTCGTTATTGGGCGGGGCATTACCTGGGGGGGCTCTTATCTCGGCGGCAGTTTCAAGTGTGGGGAATTTAGCAGGAGGAGCAGGAGGAGGAGCCGCTGCAGCTTCGTATGCGAAAAACGCAAAAACAGTTTTTGAAATTCAGGATCAAAAAACGGACACAGAATTAGACTTACCGGATGGTGAATTTGAATTGGGATTTGTGATTACGCGAAAAGCTACTTCAGGATTAAAAGACACATTAAAAACTCAGGTTCGCATTGGCTTTAGTATTGAAAACCGAGTATTGAAAACCAAGCATGACACGGCAAAAAATTCAGTAGGTAACATTAGATAAATCCGTTTTTAAATTACGGTTTATTTTTAAAATAGGTTTCTAATAATAGTTGAGCGGCTGCAAAGGGTGAAATTTCATCATTTTGCACCGCTTTTTTGTTGGTTTCTAATAGCTTTTGAATTTCTGGATGATTGTAGAAATTTAATTTTAATTGCTCATTAATGGTTTCCATCATCCAATATTCATTTTGCTCAAATCGTTTTTTATGGAAATAGTTATTTCCTCTTGTCAAATCTAAAAAGGTAGAAATGGTTTTCCACACATCTGGAATTCCCTCTTGAGTGATAGCGCTACATGTCGCTGTTGTGGGAGTCCATCCTGATTTTTTAGCAGGAAAAAGATGCAAAGCACGATTGAATTCTACTTTTGCCAATTTGGCTTTTTTGATGTTATCCCCATCGGCTTTATTGATTACGATGGCATCTGCCATTTCCATAATCCCCCGTTTGATACCTTGTAACTCATCACCAGCTCCAGCAATTTTAAGCAACAAAAAGAAATCTACCATACTATGAACAGCGGTTTCGCTTTGACCCACACCCACAGTTTCTATGATAATAGTATCAAAACCGCAAGCTTCGCAAAGCGTAATTGTTTCTCTTGTTTTTCGTGCTACACCACCTAATGTATCTCCGGAAGCAGATGGACGTATATAGGCATTAGGATCTTTTACTAATTCTTCCATTCGGGTTTTGTCTCCCAATATGCTGCCGTGCGATATAGAACTACTAGGGTCAACAGCAAGAACGGCTACTTTTTTACCTAATCCCGTTAAGTATTTTCCAAAAGCTTCAATAAAAGTGCTTTTTCCTACTCCCGGAACTCCCGTTATTCCTATTCGAACTGATGCATTGGCATGAGGTAAACAGGCATTGATTACTTCATTGGCCTTTATCAAATGAGCGGGATTTCGGCTTTCAACCAGTGTAATAGCCCGACTTAAATCTGTGATACTTCCAGCTAAAATACCGCTAACTAATTCTTCTGATGAAGGTTGTACTTTTCTGAAGTTCTGAATTTTTTGCACCACAGTGTTGCTGATAATTTCAGGAGGTTCAATTCCAGATTTTTCATGTAAAGCAGAATGTTGGTTTTTTTCTTTTTTCAAAACGTAAAGTCATTTTAGTAAAATTAGTATTTATCGATGAATTATTAGAATAAAATTATTTTTTATGAAATAAGAAAACAAAAAAACAGAGGAAATCAAAAAGCAAATTAAAAAGAGGCTATTTTTAAATTCTAAATTTACAAATTAGCGTTACGTTATATATGATTTAGGGATATATTTGCAGTAGTATGATTAATATTCTTCTCATTTTTATTTACCTTTTTATTGGTCTTGTTTTACAACGCGTAAAATGGGTTCCCGCGGATGCTTTTAAGGTATTGAACAAAATTGTAATTTACATTTGCCTTCCAGCGTTGGCGTTGTATTTTATTCCAAAAATACATTGGAACAATCAATTGCTATTCCCCATTGGAGTGGCATGGATTGGTTTTTCACTGTCTTATTTATTTTTTTCCTTTTTAGGAAAAAAGAATGGTTGGTCAAAAAAGCTCACGGGTTGTTTAATTATAACAGCTGGATTAGGAAATACATCCTTTGTGGGGTTTCCCATCATTCAAGCGCTATATGGTGCCGAAGGAATGAAAACGGCTATACTAGTCGATCAACCAGGATCTTTTGTGGTGCTTTCTACTATAGGTCTTTTAGTTGCAGCTTTTTATTCTAAGGGAGAACAAAAAGGCAGCCAAATTATAAAAAAAGTCGTCTTTTTTCCGCCCTTTATTACCTTTGTTTTGGCTTGTTTGATGAATGTATTCGGATTTGATTTTCAGGAATGGATTCAGTTTTTGATGCATAAAATTGGTAGCGCAGTAACGCCATTGGCTCTAGTTTCAGTAGGATTGCAATTGCGTTTTGAAAGTAAGAGTCAACATTGGAGATTTCTAGGATTAGGGCTTTTGTATAAACTGATACTAACTCCCGCCATCATATACTTTTTATATGTAATTGTTTTAAAACAAAGGTCGTTGATGATTGATGTTTCGATTATGGAGGCGGCGATGGCACCTATGATTACAGGAAGCATATTAGCTGCTTCACACGGATTAAAACCACGCTTAAGTAGCATGATGATTGGCTATGGAATTCCCCTTTCCTTTATTACGCTCGTATTTTGGTATTTTGTATTAAAATGGACCTAAATTTTCGGATTTTGTTTTTATTTATGATTTGTGCGCTCGCCCTTGTTGTTTTTTTTGAGTAAATTTATTTCAACTAAAAACAAAAACACATGGGAACATTACGATTAGGAGATGTAGCTCCAGATTTTACCGCAGAAACAACCTTAGGCAAAATCCACTTTCATGAATGGTTAGGCGATTCTTGGGGTGTTTTATTCTCACACCCTGCTGATTTTACTCCCGTTTGTACTACGGAACTAGGAACGGTAGCCAATTATTATCCTGAATTTCAGAAACGAAATACAAAAGTCATTGCATTGAGTGTCGATGGACTAGAATCGCATTTGAAATGGATAAAGGATATAGAAGAAACACAAAATGTAACTTTGCAATATCCCATCATTGCAGATGAAACTAAAGAAGTAGCTAATTTATACGACATGATTCACCCCAATGCTAACGAAACCTTCACTGTTCGTTCTGTTTTTATCATTGGGCCTGATAAAAAAATCAAACTTATTCTTACTTATCCAGCTTCAACAGGTCGAAATTTCGATGAATTACTGCGCGTAATTGATAGCTTGCAATTGACAGCCAATTATAGCGTGGCTACGCCGGCCAACTGGAAAGATGGTCAAGACGTAGTGATTTCACCAGCTATAAAAGACGAAGATATTCCAGCCAAATTCCCAAAAGGATTCCAAAGAATAAAATACTATTTAAGGATGACACCACAACCTAATAAATAGGAATTAAAAAAAGGGAATTCAATTGGAGTTTCCTTTTTTTTTGGACTTTCTTTTTAGGAGCATAATGTTTGATTTCCAAAATTAATGGTCCTCCTGCTGTACATTACAATCTACGCCCTTTATGCAAGGGCGTAGGATTTTCATTTCCATCAGGGCTATTAAGGATGTATTGGTTGCTTTAATAACTAGGCAGTAGCAACTAGTTTTCTAAATTGAAGTAAAAACCTTTTTAGATAAATAAAAATCACTGAATTGTATTTAAATTATTGGTGTTAAAATAGTTGCATAAAAAAATATCGATTTTTTATCGTTTTTTTATTACTAAGTTGGTTAGTTTTTCACTATTTTTAAAGGTAATTTTTTTAACTTTAATACCATCATTATGACAAATGTAGATTTAGTTAAGCAAGCCTATTCCCATTTTGCTACAGGAAATGTGCCAGGAGTATTAGCCCTATTTGATTCAGCAATTGAGTGGCACGAATGTAAGGGTATGCCATTTGTAAAAGGCGACGGAGTTTTCATAGGTCCAGATGCTGTGGTTACTAACGTATTTATGCATCTCCCAGATTATTTTGAGGGCTTTAATATTGCAGCTAATGAAATATTTGGAACAGAAGATAAAGTAGTAATGGTAGGCTATTATCAAGGAACAAATAAAGCAACAGGGAATTCATTCAAAGCCAATGCGACGCATGTATGGACGGTTAAAAACGGAAAGTTGAGCCATTTTTTCCAAGCGGTGGATACGGCGACAATAAACAATTAATTTCTTTAGCAGAAAAAAACGTATTACTTAAAACGAGGGTGGGGGTAAATTCTTTTTTTTTGTAGTCAATACTTATGCTTTTTTATTAGTCAATAATAATCCGGTAATAATAATGCCCATGCTTATTATTTGAGTCAAAACAATGGCTTGATGTAGAAAAAAATACGCTAATATTCCACTGAAAACAGGTATTAAATAATAAATCAATGCCGTTTTATTGGTTCCAATTAAGCGAATGGCTTCATTCCATAAATAGTAGGAGATTAAGGAGGCGCATATTCCCACGTAGGTGGTCGCGTAAATTGTGGTGGAATCAAAAACTACTTTTTTATAATAGAAATGTTCCCAAAGATAAAAAGGGAGTAATAGTAAAGTACCTATTACAAATAGGGCAAATAAAAACACATTTGAAGGAATATCTTTTGGTTTCAGACGGACCAGAATAGTATAACTCGCAAAGAAAAAACAAGCAATTAGCATTAATACGTCGCCAATTGTAAAGTTTATTTCTAACAATGCTTGCAAAGAGCCTTTTGTTATCAATACTAATACACCAGTAATAATGGTTGCAATCCCAATCATGCGCACCATTGGCACTTTTTCTTTAAATACAATTCGCGAAATAGCGATAATAAATATTGGAATGGAAATCGCTATCAAAGATAAATTGACTGCTGAGGTGGTTTTGCCAGCAAAATAGATCAAAGTGTTGAAAATAGTAATTCCTAAAATGGAGGTTGCAACAAGATATCCTTTATGCTGTAGTAAAATGGTTTTATGATTTAGGGTACTTTTTAGGGCAAAAGGGGCCAATGCTAAACAAGCAATTGTCCAACGCCAAAACGCTAATCCTGCGGGCGGGATATGTCCTTTTATACCACTTGCGATCACCATGTTTACAGACCATAGTAAGGTGGCAGTTAATGCAAATAAAACTCCTTTTGTTTGATTGTTCATTTTCATAGCGAGATTTAAATCAAACCAGATTATTTATTTTAGCATATTGAAGCAACATAATTGTTTTAGCATCTTTTATTTGTCCGCTTTCAATCATGGCATAGGCTTCATCATAATTCATCTCTAGAACATCGATGTTCTCTTCTTCGTGTGCTACTCCGCCACCATCACTTACCTTCATAGATTCATCATATTCACCAATGAAAAGGTGCAAAATTTCAGTTACGGCACCAGGCGACATATAAGTTTCCATTACTTTGTGTACCGTAGTGAGTCGATAACCGGTTTCTTCTTCAGTTTCTCGAATGATACATTGTTCGGGATTATCGGCGTCCAAAAGTCCGGCACAAATCTCAATCATCATTCCGCTTTTATTTTCGTTAAGATAAGTGGGTAGTCTGAATTGGCGAGTTAGGATTACTTTTTTTTCTTTGGAATTGTAGAGTAGAATACCGGCACCATTCCCTCGATCATAGACTTCTCTTTTTTGAGTAATCCAAGAATTATCTTTTTTTTGATAATCAAAAGTGACTTTATTTAAAATGTACCAATTGTCAGAGAGTAATTCGGTTTTTTGGATTTTTATTTCGGGGTTACGCATTCGCTTTAATTTGATTTTATGGAGTTAAATTTAAGGATTTCTAGGACTCAAACTAAGATTTTTAAATGTAGTGCCCCAATTGTTGTTATTATTGTCATTGGGAAGTCCTGAAGCAGTTAATAAGGCATCTTGATCGCTGCCGTCTTTTTTCCATACCCAAGCACAAACTGAAATTTTTCGGGTAGAAAGGATGTCTAAAAAGGGTTTAGGATTCATGAGCAGTCCGGCATTCATTGGTGCGGTTTCTCCAATAATAAATGGTATCTTTTTATTTTGTAATTGGTTTAATCTTGAATCAATGGAAGCAGGGTTATCCAACAGCCATTTTTCATAAGCATGAATGTCAAATAAAATATTGGTTTTGTTAGCCAAAAATTCCGAAGCTTTATTTAACAACACACTCTCGTCTTGGCCTTGTTCCGCACAAGGGATTAGGATGATATTACTATTTCCAGCATTTCTTATGATCGAAGTCAACTCATTCATGTCGGTCATCCATTGCGTATCGGTATAGCCATCGGCTCTATCGTAACGATAAGGTTCATTCCATACTTCAATCCAAACATCAGGTTGATTCTTGAATTGAACGGCCCATTTTGCTAGTTTTAGTTTAAAATCATTCCACCAAAACGTTTTGCTAGGGTTTTTTCCAGTAAATTCGGTGGTATTGCTTCCATCCCAACCAAAAGCGCATAAGATCGTTACTTTATGGTTCATGCGGTTATCATCAACCATACTTTGCAAGGAATAGAGGTAAGAGCCGTTTGAGGACTTAATAGGACCGCCAGTTAGCGGTGTTTCTTTGCAATTCCCATTAAATTCCCGTACCATGTCTAGATTCCAGCTGTTCATGTCCTTACTT
>CAWURM010000132.1:0-15386 GCA_963924965.1 uncultured Flavobacterium sp. | reverse complement strand
GTTCTTCAAATTTATGTACTGAGATTATGGAGTATACTTCTCCAGATGAGGTTGCAGTTTGTAACTTGGCTTCTCTTTCATTACCAATGTTTGTTGAAGACGGAAAATTTGATCATGATTCACTTTTTACAGTGACAAAACGAGTGACAAGAAACCTGAATAAGGTAATCGATAGAAATTACTATCCTGTTGAAGAGGCTAAAAACTCGAATATGCGTCACAGACCAATTGGTCTTGGAGTACAAGGATTAGCAGATGCTTTTATTATGTTGCGTTTGCCTTTTACCTCAGATGAGGCTAAAACATTGAACCAAGAAATTTTTGAAACTTTATACTTTGCGGCTGTAACAGCTTCAATGGAAATGGCCAAAGAAGAAGGACCGTATTCTACTTTCAAAGGATCGCCTATTTCTCAAGGAGAATTCCAACACAATTTGTGGGGAATGAAAGATGAAGAATTGTCAGGTCGTTGGGACTGGGGTTCTTTACGAAAAGAAGTAATGGAGCATGGGGTGCGTAACTCGTTATTGGTGGCACCTATGCCAACTGCATCTACTTCACAAATTTTAGGAAATAACGAAGCATTTGAACCTTATACTTCTAATATTTATACTAGACGTGTGCTTTCGGGTGAGTTTATTGTAGTGAACAAACACTTATTGCATGACTTAGTGGAACGTGGTTTATGGAACGAAACATTGAAACAAGAATTAATGCGTAATAACGGATCGGTTCAAGACTTAAACATTCCGCAAGACTTAAAAGAATTGTACAAAACCGTTTGGGAAATGTCGATGAAAGATATCATTGATATGTCACGTCAACGTGGTTATTTTGTAGATCAATCACAATCTTTGAACTTGTTCATGCAAAATGCAAACTACTCTAAATTGACATCGATGCATTTTTATGCTTGGCAATCAGGATTGAAAACAGGAATGTATTATTTAAGAACAAAAGCTGCGGTGGATGCTATTAAATTTACATTAAACAATGATAAAAAAGCGGAACCAATAGAAATTAAAGAACAACCCGTTGCTATGGCAGTGGAAGCGGTTGAACCCGTATCTATGAGTGCTGAAGAATACAGAGCAATGATTGAACTTGCTAAAAACGCAGGTCCAGATGATTGTGAAATGTGTGGATCTTAAGTAGAAAATAGAATATAGAGTAAATAGAAGCAGCTACCCATTTTGGTAGCTGCTTTTTTTTGCTTGATCATTTTTTGTGGTTAACCAAGGTGCGTTTGAATTATGGATAATAATGCAGGCTTGGATTGGCTTTTTAGTAATAATTCCTTATATTTGAGTAGGTTATGTTTTCTTAAAGTTCTTTTTTAAATTCTTAAAAAAAGCAATTATGAAAAATAAAACATTTACAATAACAGATACGATACTTGCCACTCAAGGGCAACGTATTTTAAACCTGCTACTCGATTTCCTTTTTATTTACATCATTATTTTAAGTGTTGCTACTTCCATTGTTTTAATAGCCGATGTGGGTAATGCATTCTCTGTTTCTGACTGGGTAGAAACCCTAAGTTGGAATGCCATTTTAGGATATGGCTTGTTGATTGTATTTATGTATTATTTTTTAACCGAAGTCTATTTTGCGCGAACATTAGCGAAATTAGTAACACGCACCATAGTGGTGAAAAATGACGGTACAAAACCCTCGATTCAAATGATTTTTATTCGTACTGTTTGTCGGTTTTTACCTTTAGAAGGGTTGACTTTTTTAGGATCGATTCCTTGGGGATGGCACGATAGGTTTTCCGGGACCTATGTAGTTCAAAAAAAGAAATTAGCTAAAAGCATGCACTATTTTCAGCATCCTGAGGAATTTGGAAAGGCCGAATAAAGACAGAAAATTGATTTTTGGTTTCTCTATATAAAGCGACCGATTCATTTGCAAAATGAATCAATTAGTATGTTGTTTCGCTGAATGTATTTATTCTTTTTATAATTTTAAAAGCATATTGGCGGTGTTTTCGGCAGCAATTACGGCGCCTTCCATGTAGCCAGGGTATTGTTTGGCGGTTTCAGTACCTGCAAAAAACAAGCGATTGTCGCAGTAGGATTCTCTAAATAAAGGGTGTCCGTTGTTTTGATGTGGATACATAAAACCAATTTGCTTCGGGCTTTTGGTTGCTGTTTCCTTGCTCCAAACCGTCTCTTGATAAGACGTGAATTCTAGCGCTTCCTGACCAAAAACTTTGACTAATTGTAATTTTATTTTTTCTAAACGTTCAGCGGGATTATACATCTCCATACCAGAACTCACAAAACCACAAAGCGCAAATTTATCCAAACTAGCATTTGACTGATCGTAAAACTCAGTTATGGGGCCCACGTTACTAAATAAGGTTCCCGAAAATTGCTTGTTGCGCCAGAAAGGAGTGGCGTAAATAAAAGCCACTTTGATCGAATCTTGCATCCAAGTATGGGTTTTACTGGCAATAGCTGTCAGTTTTTCTGGTAAAGTAGGAGTAACGGTAATTTCGTTGATAAACAACGCTGGAGGCAAGGTCGAAATCACATAATCAGCCTCAAAAGCTTGATTTTGAGTCGTGATTTTTACTTTGTCGTTTTCAAAATGGAGTTGGGAAACCGTTTCGTTTAATTGAATGGTAACCGAATCTAATTTGTTTTTTAAGCTTTCGATAACTTGGTTTGTTCCGCCCACAACGCGGTAACTAGGACTGTTTGCCGGAATCTCGATTTCCTGCGCCGCAGCGGCAGAGAAAGGTTCGAAATACGAAGTCCCTTGCATAAACTGCTCAAAATAATCTAGTTCCAGTTCGCTTAGCAGTTTTTTGAAATTGACATGAACATCATTAAACCAGGTAGCGCCCATTTCTACTTGCATAGTATCTGAATAAAGGGTGTGAATGCGTCCACCAATGCGGTCTCTAGCTTCGATAATTTCAATTTCAAACCCTTTGTTTTGCAATCGATAAGCAGTTAGTAAGCCACTTAATCCAGCTCCTAATATGATTATTTTTTTAGACATTGTTGATCGTGGTTAAGGATTGTAAAAATACAATCTGTTTTTTTAGAAATAAACGATGAAGCATCAATTTATTAAATAGTGTTATTGTTCATTTTATAAATCCAACCAAAGCTATTTTATGTTATCGCTATTTCTCTATCTTTGAAAATAATTGCTTTTAAATGCAATTTATTTAACAAGAAATAATTTAATAATAAAATATTGCTTTTTCCATTTTTTTTTTTTTTTACATTTAGATCTTATTATAACATTAAAAAACTAAAACTATGAAAAAATTATTATTTTCGATTGGGGCAATCTGTTTTTTCTCTTTAAACATATTTGCTTATGAAATTCCACAAAAAGAAAAAGAAATTTTGCCAAATGAACTCCGTTGCTCAACTTCATATGCAAGAGATCAACTAGGTAATGTAATAGCTGCAGCATCTTGTTGCAAGGAAGTTACTAAAACCTTAACGGGAAAAGAAGAAGTAATATTAACTAATGAATTAACAGTATGTTCTGAAGCCAAACTAACAGAAACTCTTAGTGAAAATCCTTAATTAAATTACTTTTTGTAACAAGAATCTGTATGTGTAGATTCTTAATGATTAGAAAAAACAATTGTGATAGACTATTGTAGTTTATACTAGTCTATTTTCTTATTTTTAAACGATGAAAAACACTGTTATTTTATTTTTATTCTTTTTCACTTTTTCGTTTTCTCAAACTGTTAAGGTTGAATATGATTTTACCGTAGATATGAGCGGTACAATGATAGCACCCATAAAACAAAAATTTGAATTAATAAATAGTCAAGGAAAATCCTTGGCAACAAGATATGTAGTATCAGAAATCAAGAATAAATCGCTGGATAAAAATGGTCAATCCAGTATTTATACTAAAATAGGAAGTGACACCATTAAATTCTATAAGGAATTTGATGCAAATAAATTATTTTCAGAGGAAACTATTTTCACTAAAGCTTTTAATGTAAAGGACTCTTTATCAGTATTTGATTGGACCATTGAGAATGATACCATTTCAATTCTTGGGCATAGCTGTTACAAGGCTACAACAAAATTTAGAGGACGAGAATTTGAAGCTTTTTTTTCAAATGACATTCTTATTCCTGATGGGCCTGCAAAATACAACGGATTGCCAGGCTTAATTTTAAAAGTTTCTATTCTAAATACAAATTCAATCTTTTCAATCGTGGCGACCAAGGTAGATATTAGTCCAGAGAATACTGTAATTGTAAATCCCTACGATGAAAAAAAATCCATTGAATTTGGAGACTTTAAGAAGAAATACACTCAAAAAATGAATGAATTAGAAAGTTATAATGCAAATCAAGGGATTACCATTAATAGAGGTGGTTTAGAATTATGGGAGAATGAATAGATTTTCTTTTTTATTATATGTCCTCTTGTTGTTGTTTCAAAATACTTGTTTTTCTCAAACAGTCTCTGGAACTATTAATGCTCAGAATATGAAAATTGAGGGGGCTAGTATTGTAGCAAAAAGAGGAAATACAATCCTGAACTTTAGTTTTAGTGATAAAGAAGGTAATTTTAAACTAAACAAAACTTCTTGTGGTACCGTTGAAATTCAAGTATTCAAAGCGGGTTATGAGAAGCAAAAAATTTCTTTTTTTTTTACAAAGGATACAATACTAAAAATAGAACTCTTTAAAAAAGAAATTCTTTTAAATGAAGTTATCATTAAAAAGGAAAGTGCCATCACGTTAAAAAAAGATACAGTTACCTATAATCCTATTTTTTTTAAAGACGGAACAGAAAGAGTTGTGGAAGACTTATTAAAAAAGCTACCTGGAATTACCGTCAATAACGACGGCAAGATATTTTTTAAAGACAAAGAAATAGAATCATTGATGCTCGAAGGAGACAATTTGTTTAATTCGCAATATTCGATAGGAAGTAAAAATATAAGTATTGATCTGGTTGAATCAATTGAGGCCATCGAAAATTTTAATACTAATAAAGTGCTGCATAAAATTACCGAATCTAATAAAGTAGCATTAAACCTTAAATTGAAGGAAAATAAAACTGCTTTAAGCTTGAATGCTATACTTGAAAATAATTTTTACTCCAAATATAATGATGCGATAACTGCTCTGGTATTAAATTCAAAAAACAAGGGATTTAGTACTTTGTCATTAAATAATGTAGGAATCAATAATGCTCCTAATGTGAGTTTTTCAAATAAAACGGATGATCCATTTAGTAAGGGAAGAAGTAAAGAATTAATATCTGAAGGTTCTTTTCCTAATTTTTTAGGAGATAGCAACTCATTACTCAATAATAGTCAATACAATTATACTTCCTATATTAAGGACCTAACAAAAAAAACTAAATCCACTTTTGGCTTTAGTTACTATCAAGATAAAATCAGTCAGGATTTTATAAACCAAACCAATTATGAGTTTGACTCAGAAAATTTTAATTTGTTTAGTGAAGAATACCAAATAAAACGTCCACGAACACTCTCATTTAGCAATACGACAACTTATTACAATGGAAACGATATACAGCTTGAAACAGAATTTCTAATACAATCGAACAACAGTAATTTAAATAACGCGATTAATAATAATAATGTATTGCAAAGGTCTAAAGTAGATACCGGATCTTTTTTTATTGGAGGTAAATCAGAGTTAACTAAAAAATTTTCAGATAGTTCAGCTTTAAATGCAAATGTATTTTTATCGCACATAAGCTCTAAACAAGATTTTTCAATTAGTCCTGGAATAGCTGCTATAGATGCATCTGACAGTAAAAACACCCAGAAAAGTAATATAAATAGTTTGTTTTTAAATTCGGATTTAGAGTTTTATAAAAATTGGAATTCCTTGAGATTGAAAGTTTCAAATAATTTCGAATTGCAAGAAGATAAGTTAAGTACTTTATTTCTTAACGGTGAAGATGTTCAAACGAATAATGCCTTCTTGAATGATTTAAGATTTAAAACGATTAATGATAATCTGAAACTAAATGTTGCAATTAAAGGTAAAAAATTTAAACTAGGATTTACCGCTAAGCTTTTAGTGAGTTATTTACAATCCAATGATCAAGTAAAAAATAAGAACGATGGATTGTTTAATGTAGATTACAAGTTTTTATTTAACAAAAAAAATAGTATAAATCTAAGCTATAATGAATCAGTAACTAGTCCGAAATTAAGTAATTTATTTGAGGGTTTTGTTTTGAGTTCTTTTAGAGAAGTTATTAATAATCAGAACATACTGGATTATATTAAAAATAGAGATATTAGGCTTGATTATAGCATCTCTGATTTTTATAATACGTTCTTCATGAGTTTGGGTGGTGGCTATTCATTTGCAGACAAAGATTACTATTCCACTAATCAAATTACATCTGAATTGACTTTTAAAAAATCCCTTTTATTAGATTATGGAAACCATGGACTTCATTTTAATTTTGCTGTAGATAAGCTAGTTCCTTTTTTAAAAACTACAGCTAAATTTAAGTCTGCATTTTCAAGTTATTCAACATACAATTTTATTAATGATTCTGAATTAAGACAGGTGAAAGGCAAAGCATTAACTACGGAGTTGTTTTTATATACTGGTTTTAAATCCAAGATAAATTTTCAACATACCATTACAACAAGGTCCAGTTTTTTTAAAGTAAATGCTATAAATAATGCGTTAACACAGATAAAAAATGAATTTAAAATTATTTATAAGATCTCTGGCTCAAATAATTTTAAATTTGAATTTCAAAATTTCCTTCCGGATACCAAGAAAAAAAAGAATTATAGTTTCGTTAATTTAGAGTTCACCCAGAAATTATCAAAATACAATATTGAGACCTACTTAAAAGGGCACAATCTATTGAATATAAAAAAATTTGAAAATAGTTATATTTCAGATTATGAATCATCAAGCTATACTTATAATTTGCAAGAGCGATATATTGTGTTGGGTCTTGTTTGTAAATTTTTTTAAATATAAAATTTATCAAATTCCATCTTTCTTTTGTCTTTCTATAATGATTATATTCGCATTAAATTATCACTACTTAGCATGAACTGGGAACAACTTTTATCATTAAAACGACAAGGCGACACAAGCAAACGATTACGTATAGAGCAGGACGACACCCGATTGGGGTTTGAGGTAGATTACGATCGTATTATTTTCTCGGCTGCTTTTAGAAGTTTACAAGATAAAACTCAGGTAATTCCTTTGTCAAAAACCGACTTTGTACACACGCGTTTAACGCATAGTTTAGAAGTTTCGGTGGTGGGTCGCTCTTTAGGAAGATTAGTTGGTAAAAAAATAATTGATAAATATCCGCATTTAAAAGAAGTACATGGATATCATATGAACGATTTTGGGGCAATTGTAGCAGCTGCTTCATTAGCTCATGATATTGGGAATCCTCCTTTTGGTCATTCTGGAGAAAAAGCAATTGGAGAATATTTTTCTATTGGAAAAGGAAAACAGTACAAAGAGCAATTGTCTAACAAAGAATGGCAGGATTTAATTGATTTTGAAGGGAATGCCAATGGTTTTTCAGTACTTACCGCAAGCCGCCCAGGAATTGAAGGTGGACTACGTATATCGTATGCTACGCTAGGTGCCTTTATGAAATATCCAAAGGAGAGTTTGCCTAAAAAACCTACCAAAAATATTGCAGATAAAAAATACGGTTTCTTTCAAACCGATAAAAAGTTTTTTGAAGAGATAGCAAATGATATGGGTATGATCCCAAATAAATCAGGAAGTGATATTGGATTCGAAAGACATCCACTGGCTTATCTAGTCGAAGCTGCCGATGATATTTGTTATACCATTATTGACTTTGAAGACGGCATTAATCTAGGATTGGTTTCGGAGGATTTTGCTTTGGAATATTTGATCAAATTGGTAAAGGACAGTATTGATACGTCAAAATACAAGACCTTAGAAACCAAAGAAGACAGAATTAGTTATTTACGTGCCTTAGCAATAGGTAGTTTGATTAATGATGCGGTAAAAGTGTTTGTTGATAATGAAGAAGCAATTTTAGAAGGTAAATTCCCGTATGCATTGACAGACAAAAGTAAATACAAGGCACAAATGGATGATATCATCAAAATTAGTGTGAATAATATTTATCAAAGTCGCGAAGTGATTGAAAAGGAAATTGTAGGCTACCAAATTATTCAAACATTGCTAGATAAATTCATTACTGCATATGATAATAAATTTAATGGGAAGGCGTCTAATTATGATGAGCTTATTTTAAAGATGTTACCTGAAAAGCATCATTTAGAAAAAGAAAATCTGTACGAAAGACTCTTGCATATCTGTCATTATATTTCTTTATTAACAGACGGAAATGCATTAGAATTATTCAATACCATCAACGGAAAAAAAGGAATTTAGTATTAGAAAAGGTAAACGATTCCTACTCCTAGTACTTGTTTCAATTGCAGTTTAGGACCAACAGTGACTTGTGCACCTGCAATTTCTTCTTTGGCTTTTATATCATCGTCGTAAATAATGTGAACGCCAATGTTTGTTCGTACATGTTCGTTTACGACTAAGTCCAAAGCTAAATCATAATCCACATCGATATTGCCAAAATGATGGATATAATCAGAGTATAAACTCAAACGGTTTTCAAGGGTAATATTTTTTAAAATTTCTTTTTTGTAATACCCTGTCAACAAGAATCCCAGTTCAATTTTTGATTTTTCACCAGGTCGGATTAAATTTCCGTTGAGGTCATATGCTGCTTTGATGACTCCAAAAGCCCCTTGATTGGCTAGCCTTTGATCTAAAACAAAAGTCATCTTAGAAGTGAATGGAGATAGATACAGCATTCTGTCTTTCTTTTTAGTAGCATATTCAGCTCCTAAACCAAGGAATACATAGGCCGGAGCAAATGGTTTTGAAACAGAAATCTCTTTATTTGGATACGCATAACCATTTGTAAATTGCGTGTTAAAATTAAATTTGGCGGTATGATACCAATTAGAAAGGGTATCGTTTCTATAACCAAAAGCCGAATTGAACAAGAAAACATCATCTGTTTTACGAAGTTCAATTCCATCTTGTTTGTTGAGCCCATAGCGCATGATGAGTTCATTTGACCAATTGTAGTTGTCTTTGGTATAGATTCTGTTAAATTTAGTTTTTAATAAACCTGAAATAGAGCTGGTTCCACCAGCATTCCAGTTTATAAAAGCGATCTCAGAGATGTCAAAACCTATTTTATTTTTTTTAACCCAATGCGATGTGGTGTCTTTTACATTTGGATCTGGAGGGAGTGTGGTAACAATTTTCTGCGAAAATGCAGTTATAGTAAATAGAAATAAAATACTAGTAAAAGTTATAAATTTGGTCATAGGTTCATTCGTTAACGGGCGCAAAATAAATGATTTCATTTAGTTGAAAAAAATAATTCCAAACTTTTAACGTCAATTTTACAAATTTGTTGTTGTTGTAAAATGGTTCCTTGTTCTATAAAATCATCGGGAATTCCTAATGTTTTTATGGGGGTATGATAACCATTTTGAGCAGAAAATTCCAAAATAGCACTCCCAAAACCACCAATTATCGCTCCATCTTCAATCGTGATAATGGATTCAAACTCTTTCATAATTAAATGCAATTCTTTTTCGTCTAATGGTTTAACGAAAGGAAAATCATAATGCGAAATGGTTTCGGGATGGTTTAAATTACGCAAAGCCTCAGTTACGTTTTTCCCTATAGATCCATTTGATAATACAGCCGTTTTAGTACCTTTTTTCAAACAATTGGCTTTGCCAATTTCAATTGGGGTATAATGCCCTAAATGGTTCGATTGCCAATTAGGCGTAACCCCGCGACCTCTAGGATAGCGAATTGCGATAGGATTACTCAAGCCTAATTGAGCGGTATATAAAATATTTTGAAGAGCTACCTCATTTATAGGCGCGTAAATAATCATATTGGGGATACATCGTAAATAAGAAATGTCAAAAACACCATGATGAGTAGCTCCATCTTCGCCTACTAAACCTGCACGATCCAAACAGAAAATGACTGGCAAGTTTTGTATGGCAACATCATGAATCACCTGATCGTAAGCACGTTGTAAAAACGTGGAGTAAATATTACAAAATACAACCATACCTTGAGTTGCCATTCCTGCCGAAAGTGTTACTGCATGTTGCTCAGCAATTCCTACATCAAAAGCGCGTTCAGGTAAGGCATCCATCATGAATTTAAGCGAGCTTCCTGATGGCATTGCTGGAGTAATCCCAATTATTTTTTCATTTTTTAGAGCCAAGTCCAATACGGTCAAGCCAAAAACGTCTTGGTATTTTGGAGGGAGATTTTCTTCTGATTTTAAAAGAATTTCCCCTGATTTGGCATCAAATTTTCCAGGAGCATGATATTTTACTTGATCTTCCTCGGCCTGTTTTAAGCCTTTTCCTTTGGTAGTGATTACGTGAAGGAATTTGGGGCCTTTTATTTTTTGTAGACGTTTTAATTCTTTAATAACAGCAAAAATATCATGTCCGTCTATGGGACCCGAATAATCAAAATTCAATGATTTGATCATATTATTTTGCTTCGGGTTTTTTCCGTTTTTAACAGAGGTCAAATAGTTTTTTAAAGCGCCTACACTTGGATCAATGCCAATAGCATTGTCATTCAATATGACCAATAAATTAGCATCAGTAACTCCAGCATGATTCAATCCTTCAAATGCCATTCCTGAGGCAATGGAGGCGTCTCCAATCACTGCGATGTGTTGCTTTTCGAAATCTCCTTTTAAATTGGAAGCAATTGCCATTCCTAAAGCGGCAGAGATGGAGGTAGAGGAGTGGCCTACGCCAAAAGTGTCATAAATGCTCTCACTTCTTTTTGGAAAGCCAGAAATACCGTTAAGCTGTCTGTTGGTGTCAAAGTTTTTTCGGCGACCGGTCAAAATTTTATGTCCATAGGCTTGATGGCCTACATCCCAAATGAGCAAGTCGTCAGGAGTGTTGAATACATAATGTAAGGCAATGGTAAGTTCGATAACACCAAGGCTGGCGCCAAGATGCCCTTCCTTTACCGATACAATATCAATGATAAAATCACGTAATTCTTGCGCGACCGTAGGAAGCTGTACTTCGTCTAGCTGGCGCAGATCCGTGGGGTAATGAATGTTTGAAAGTAAATTATCTGACATAAAGCAAATGTACGATTTGAAATTGTATTTTTACATTTGATAAAAAAGTTGTTATACAAAGATTGACAAAAAAAAGAAATCTTCACAAAGCGATTCCGGTTTGTGAGTTTTAGTTGCAAAATATGGAAAACATTTTCACCGACGAGTATTTTATGAAGAAGGCTTTGAATGAGGCCGAAATGGCTTTCGAAAAGGGTGAAATCCCTGTGGGAGCCCTTATTGTCATTAACAATACCATTATAGCTCGTTCTCATAACCTCACGGAATTATTAAATGATGTAACTGCGCATGCCGAAATGCAATCGATAACTGCAGCAGCAAATTATCTGGGAGGAAAATACTTGAAGGACTGCACGCTGTTTGTTACGTTAGAACCTTGCCAGATGTGTGCAGGCGCTTTGTATTGGAGTCAGATTTCGAAAATTGTTTTCGGTGCAAGTGACGATCATCGTGGCTTTGAAAAAATGGGAACGCAATTGCATCCAAAAACAGCGGTTGTTCGCGGCGTTTTGGCTGATGAAGCGGCAGATTTGATGAAGCGATTTTTTGCTGAAAAAAGGAAATAAGTTGTTGGAAATACTAGAATCCACATTCGTTTCTTTAAAAACCGTCCCCCATATTGATTTCGTGATTGTAACTTCCTGATTTAAGATCAGTCCATTCCCATCCATCATCTTTAATGAGTGATAATAATAATCGACGTCTTGTTTTTAGTTTTTCGTATCTCGAATCGATTACTTCTTGAGATAAAAGTGTAATTCCATTAGTTTCAAGTCCTGAAAGGTTGAATTTAGGGGGTGTTTCTTTTCCGGGCATGATAAAAGTAGCGGGTAAAGTTACAAGGTAACTCGATATGGCTTTTCTTAATCGAATGAGTACATTTTTTGAAGGTTGTTGTTCTTTGGAAATGGAGTAAAGAAGGATAGTCAGTACTTCATCAAGGTTTGTAAGATTGAGAACAAACGCTTCTTTCTTGTCTGATGAATGAAAAAAATGCAAAACAGAATAAGCTTTGTGATTTTGACCGTGTAAAATGATTGAATCTATCAGGCTAATGAAAGGCTGTTCTAGTTCTTTAAAATCTTTTCCATTCCAATAATTGAGTAGCATTTCTTCTACGGAACCGCCAAGGGTGTTGATATAAACACTTATTTTTCTTTTCATTATTTCGGCTGAAACAACTGGAATTAAGTAGGTTATGGCAATCGAAATAAGAATAAGCCCGGTAAACGAAAGTACAGCTGTAAGTACATCCCAAAAATTCCCGGAAGGTTCCATGTCTCCCAATCCTAAGGTTGATAAGGTGTAACCGGTATAAAATATCTTATTTACTATGGTTGTAGAGGAGTTTGTTTCTACATTCATTAACGAATCAGGACAACTAATAAACAATAAACTGGCAGATATCCATATCAGTAGTAACCAGTTAACAAGAATGGAAACTAATATAACCGCACCACCAAGTTCTAATACTTTTTTACGTCCTGTTTTTTTATTGAGGATTAGCAGGGTGCTCCAGATGGATTTTGATAATCTTTTGGAAATAAAACCTGCACCACGACCGGATAGGGAAGTGTTTATTAAATCGGCGGCTGTTGTTAAGAGCAGCATTAATCCTAAGATAAATACAAAATAGTTCATGCTGTTGATTTTAATAGGTTACAATAAAACATTTTCAGTATTGTTGGGCAGTCTCAGGTTACTAATATAATAAATAAACAACGCTATTGCTATTAATTGAATGTGTAGAGGAAAAAAATCTATCTGTATTGATGGTTGCCTTTCATTTTTTATTTTTCATGGAACTTTAGGGATCTTCATTAGAAGCAAAAATTCTTAATAGCTTGTCTTTAAAATAATAAATAGGATAATGGATTCCAGGAGTAAATCCCTAAAAAAAGACACAAAAAAACCGCCATTCTCACGAAAGGCGGTTTTTTGTTTAGTCTTTAATTTCTTTTCCTTGTTTATCATTAAAATGATATTCAAGATACGTGTAAGCGTCACGAGGTATGATTTTCACCCACTTTTTATGTTCAAAAAACCATTTTGAACGTAATGATGGAAAACCTTTGGTAAGGTATGCTGCCACAAAAGGGTGTGCGTTAAGCACAACGTCTTTGTGGGTTTTTAATATTCTTTCTAAATCAGAGTTGATACGGTCGATAATTAAAATTGGCGCTTCAATTTCGCCATTGACATCGTTTGGATCTTCTTCTCTAGTTTTAATGTTAACTTCTGGTCTTACTCTTTGTCTTGTAATTTGGACTAAACCAAATTTACTAGGAGGTAAGATTTTATGTTTCGCTTTGTCATCGCTCATTTCTTCCCTCAAGAAGTCGAACAAAACTTTACGATTTTCAGGATTAGACATATCGATAAAATCAATTACAATAATACCACCCATATCACGTAGACGCAATTGTCTAGCGATTTCAGCGGCGGCTATCATGTTGACTTCCATGGCGGTATCTTCCTGGTTGGTAGCTTTATTAGAACGGTTTCCACTGTTCACGTCAATGACGTGTAAAGCTTCAGTATGTTCGATAATAAGATAAGCCCCTTTACTCATGGATACTGTTTTTCCAAATGAGGTCTTGATTTGTCTCTCTATATTGTACTTCTCAAAAATTGGTGTATCGTTTGATTGATAAAACTTAACAATTGATTGTTTGGATGGTGCAATTTCTTGCAAGTAATCCTTGGTTTGGTTGTACAACTCTTCATCATCAATTTGAATACCACTAAAGGTATCGTTAAATACATCTCTTAATATTGAAGAAGCTCTGTTGAGCTCTCCTAATACCTTGGATGGATGATGAGCAGTTGGTAATTTTTTACACATTGCATCCCATCTGCTAAGCAGGTTCTGCAAATCTTTTTCTAATTCGGCTGTATTTTTGCCTTCTGCTACTGTGCGAACAATAACACCGAAACCTTTTGGTTTGATCGAATGAACAAGTTTTTTTAGTCTGTCTTTTTCTTTTTTGTCTTCTATTTTTTGAGAAATAGAAACGCGATCAGAGAAAGGAACTAGAACAATAAAACGTCCGGCAAGAGATAGCTCAGCGCTAATTCTTGGTCCTTTGGTTGATATTGGTTCTTTAACGACTTGAACAAGGATGGATTGATTGGCGTTGATTACATCAGTAATGGTACCGTCTTTATCAATCTCTTTGTCAAACTGAAAGTTTTTTAGGGAGAAATCTTTTAATTTACCTGCGCTTACAAGTTTTATGAATTTCAGTTGGGAAGATAAATTAGGACCTAAATCGTGATAATGTAAAAAGGCGTCTTTTTCGAAGCCTACATTCACAAAAGCAGCATTAAGTCCAGCAACAGGTTTTCTAATTTTGGCGATAAAAATATCTCCAACTTGAAAGTTACTTTTTTCTTCTTCTTTGTGTAATTCAATTAGTTTTCCATCTTTTAATAAGGCAAAATCTACGAAGTCAGAACTAGATCTAATGATCAATTCTTTATTCATCTGTAAATTTTTATCCGAACTTTTTGGCTTTTAGCTTTTGGCATTTTAGCTTATAGCAAATGTAACATTGCTAATAACTAATAGCGGATGACTAATTGCTAATTGTAGGGATGGATTAAACAATAATTTTAACAGGTATTGTACCCGGGGAGATTTTGGATTTGTGAGTTCTGATTCTTGATTTTAGATTTTTGAAATCTGCCATCTTAAATCGGTAATCTGCCATCTTAAATCTCAATTTCAATGAACGTTTAAAAAGAAAAAAGTAGTTATAAACTACTTTTTCTTTTTGTGACGGTTAGCTCTCGCTCTTTTTTTACGTTTGTGAGTTGCTACCTTATGTCTCTTTCTTTTTTTACCACTTGGCATATCGTGTTGATTTTATGATTAATTAATATTATTTTGCTTCGTTATTGATTTTTACTCCTTCAACAAAAACTTTTGCTGGTTTGAATGCAGGAATGTTATGCGCAGGAATTTTAATTGTGGTATTTTTAGAAATATTTCTACCAGTTTTCTCAGCTCTAGTTTTCACGATGAAACTTCCAAAACCTCTTAAATAAACATTATCTCCAGTTTCTAATGAATTTTTAACTTCATTCATAAAAGTCTCTACTGTTGCTTGCACATCACCTTTTTCAAGACCTAATTTTTCTGAAATTTTTGCTACGATATCTGCTTTCGTCATTTTCTTTCCTTATTTATTATAT
>CAWURM010000131.1:0-4000 GCA_963924965.1 uncultured Flavobacterium sp. | reverse complement strand
AGGTTTAAAAACAGACGACTACGGATCTACTTTTTGGTGGAAAGATGACAACGGCAATGAATGTACTACACAATGGTCTCCATTTGCTAATGACACAACCTATTTTGAGCCCAGTGGTAAACAATTCATGCAAAATTTTAGAGTAGAAAATCTGGAGAAACTTTTATTACAATTAGAAAAGGAAGGTGTAACTATTGTGGGAAAAATGGAAGCCTATGATTATGGGAAATTTGGTTGGATTCTGGATATTGAGGGAAATAAAATTGAACTTTGGGAGCCAAATGATCAGGTATTCAAATAAAATTTAATACTTTTAATATACGAAATCAATTAAATACTGTTGACATGGAGCATTCAAAACAAGAACATTGGAACAATCCACAACCAGTTGAAGAAGATAGTAAGAGACTAGCCGCTGGACTATTAGCAATACTTTTAGGGCCATTTGGTATCCATAAATTTTTACTAGGATACACTTCTGAAGGAATCATTTGGTTGCTTATTAGTCTTTTTACGCTAGGATCCGTTACGGGATTGTTAGGAGTTATTGAAGGAATTATTTATTTGACAAAATCAGATGAGGAGTTTTATCAAACGTATCAAGTGCATAAAAAAGGATGGTTTTAAATTATAAAAAAAAGTCTCAATACATTATATTGGGACTTTTTTTATAATTTAAAGGATGATTAATCTTCTTTTTCGGCTAATTTTCTTTCTAGTTCCGCTTGAAATTCTTCCATTACAGGTTTCATGGTACTCTCTGGAATGTCTGCAATTCGAATGTACATTAAGCCATCAACCGCATTATTGAATAAAGGATCTACATTAAACGCCACTACTTTTGCATTTTGCTTGATGTATTTTTTAATTAAAACGGGCAAACGCAATACTCCCGGCTCTAATTCATCAATGATTTTGTCAAACTTATTTAAATCGGATTCCGCTTCGTCAAAGATAAAATCTTTATCGGCGTCCTTCAGTTTTACCTTATACGCTTTCTTAGGGTGAATGTATTGCGCAATATAAGGATCGTAATAATTTGATTTCATAAACTCAATCATCAGCGATTTAGAAAAATCAGAGAATTGATTACTTATGCTTACGCCACCAAGCAAAAATTTATGCTCTGGAAAGCGCAGGGTGGTGTGTATAATTCCTTTCCACAATAAGAAAAGAGGCATTGGTTTTTGTTGGTATTCTTTAATGATAAAAGCCCTGCCCATTTCAATAGATTTTGACATCATATCATGCAATTCAGGTTCAAATCGGAAAAGCTCATTCAAATAGAAGCCTTCCATTCCGTATTTTGGATAAATTTCGGAACCCAATCCCATTCTATAAGCTCCTGCTATTTTTTTAGCATCCTCATCCCATAAAAATAAATGATGGTAATATTGATCAAATTTGTCTAAATCAATAGACTCATTTGTGCCTTCGCCCACTTCTCTAAAGGTAATTTCTCTCAAACGACCTATTTCATGAAGTACATTTGGAATTTTCCCTGCTTCTGCAAAAAACACTTCATAGTTTTTACTTTGTAAAAGGCGGCAATCAGTATCTCTAAGCCCATTAACTTCGGCGGTCATTTTTTCCACATTGGCTGGAGTAACGATCTGCTTAGGGCTTTTGGGTAATTTTAAACTAGGAGGCGTAAGTAATTTGCTTTCTTTTTCGAAAGGATTAGCTAGCATATAGGTTTTTTTCCTTAGAAATTCAGAATAAGATTCTATGGTTTTATGCTCGTTTTGTTCTGCTACCGAAATAGGTTTTCCAATACGTACTTTAATCACTCTGTGTTTTTGGCTAAATACTTCCGATGGTAGTTTTGCCGTTCGAAACGTGTCACTTATTTTAGACAGCAGGTAAAAAAGTCTACTGTTTTTAGCATGAAAATAAATGGGAACAACAGGAACTTGTGCTTTTCTAATTACTTTGATAGCGCCTTCTTCCCAAGGTTTATCAACCATCAATTTGCCATCCTTATAACTAGAAACTTCACCGGCTGGAAACATCCCTAGTGGTTTTCCATCACTTAAGTGGCGCAACGTTTCTTTAATCCCTACCACACTAGATTTAGCATCCTTATGGTTTTCAAAAGGATTAACTGGCATGATGTATTCTTTTAAAGGGGCAATACGATGCAAAAGAAAATTGGCGATAATTTTAAAATTGGGTTCTCTTTCGAGCATTAATTTTAATAATAAAACACCATCAATTCCGCCAAGGGGATGATTTGAAATAGTGATATATGCGCCTTCTTTTGGCAATCGTTTTAAGTCTTCTTCAGGAATTTCAAAATTGATTTGTAGGTCGTCAATTATAGCATTTAGGAAATCTACGTTTTTTAAGTGTTTATTGCTATCGTAAAATTTATTAAGAGTTGAAATTTTCAACACTTTCATTAATAGCCAACCGGTAACTGTACCTAAAACTCCGTATTTTTCAGCATTTATTGCTTTTGCAACTTCTTTGGCGGTAACTAAACCCATATGCTTTTTATTTTTTGAGCGAAAAACAAAGATAAAAAAAAACTCGATTATCCACCCATCAGGCTATTGGATTTTCTTACTTTTATAGCTAATACTTTCTTATTTTTAGTATTTTTGGAAATCAAAAATGTACCTAAATGAAGATTATTTCTTATAATGTTAATGGAATTCGTGCCGCAATTTCAAAAGGATTTATTGAATGGCTGCAACAAGCGAATCCCGATGTGATTTGCTTACAGGAAATTAAGGCTAGTCCAGAGCAAATTCCGTTGCTGGATTTTGAACTGGCGGGATATCCTTATCATTATTGGTTTCCAGCTACTAAAAAAGGGTATAGTGGGGTTGCAATTTTGTCAAAAATAAAACCAAACAATATCGTTATTGGAACGGGGATTGAACATATGGATTTTGAAGGAAGAAATATTCGCGTTGATTTTGATGATGTATCTGTTATGAGTTTGTACCTTCCATCAGGGACTAATAGTGAAAGGTTGAGTCATAAATTTATGTTTATGGATGACTTTCAAAATTATATAACTGAATTGAAAAAGGAAATTCCAAATCTAGTAATTTGCGGAGATTATAATATTTGCCATGAAGCGATAGATATTCATGACCCAATTAGAAATAAAAAAACATCTGGATTTTTGCCTGAAGAAAGAGCTTGGTTAGATGCTTTCTTGAAAAATGGATTTATTGATAGTTTTCGTTTTTTAAACAAAGAACCGGATAACTATACTTGGTGGACGATGCGTTTTCCTTCGGCTAGATTGAATAATAAAGGCTGGCGTATTGATTATTGTTTAGTGAGTGAACCTTTAAAGGACCGAATAAAAAGAGCACTTATATTACCCGAGGCGAAACATTCTGACCATTGCCCCGTTTTAGTAGAAATAGAATAAATGGAATACAGCATACAAACTAATCTTTTAAATAAAAAAAATGATAAAAAGACTTTCACTAGGATTATTAATTATGGCACTCTCTACTTCATGTGTGTCTAAGAAAATATACACGGATTTAGAAAATAAGTTTACCGAATTAAAAAAGGAAAATCGAAGTTTAACGGATGATAATGCCGCTTTACAGAAGGATAAAAATCAATTGGAATTAGATCAAGCGGCTTTAAAGACAAATTTAGAAAAAGTAAAGCAGGAACGCGACAATTGGCTAGCTGATAATAACGCTTTAAAAAGTAAAATGGATCTTTTGCAAGAATCCTATAAGGCATTAGAAAAAAATAGTAGCGAAGCTTTACAAGCTAATATGAGTAAAAATCGAGATTTATTAGCGCAGTTAGATGCTAAAGCCAAAGCATTAGCAATAGAACAAGAGCGTTTGAATAAAAGTTCGCAGCGTTTGCAAGAAATGGAATCTTTAATTGCTTCGAAAGAAGCAGCAATGAAGAAACTTAAAGAAACACTTTCAAAAGCGTTGAATAGTTTTGAAGGTAAAGGATTAACTGTGGAGCAAAAAAACGGTAAGGTTTATGTTTCCATGGAGAACAAATT
>CAWURM010000130.1:0-3069 GCA_963924965.1 uncultured Flavobacterium sp. | reverse complement strand
CCCAATTTCTTAAAACCGCTGTTGGCAGTAGTTATTTTTCAATAGCAATTAATGGAACTTTGCTATTCAAATTATCCCTTGTTAAGATTACAGCATTTGGCTTCCCTTGGTCAAACTCAAATTGTAACAAGTTAGGATAATCGATAATTCTAAATAATCCATTTTTTAGATAGACCAACTCATTATCATTTTTTCCTTTAAAATGTTCCAAAAGCTGAGATTCTACATAGAGACGGTTATTTTTTTCTACTATTTTGGTTTCAACTCCCTGACCATAAAGAAAATCATCATAAGTACCAATCAGTTTTTCTTTTAGAGTTAAAGGTATTTCCTGAATTTCATCATTAAATGTTTTTCCTTTCCAGTCCATCAGTTGTAGAATTGTTTTTTGCGTGTGACTCATTACAGGGAAACGATTAGGTTTTTCACCATTGGCAAGAAATGCAAAGCCATTTCCACCTGTCATAGTAGCTCCCAAAGTACCACCCACTCCAGTGTTAGAACCGTTACACAAAAACCAATCATAGTTATTGTAACCGAAAGACTTTTGCCATCCATAGCTCCAGCCGCCAACAGCATTTTGTAACGCCGTTACTGCTGTTACTTTTTTTGCCAAAGTATTAGAAATTACTTTATTGTTTTTATTACGTAAAGCATTTTGCATTTCAATAGCCAGTTTAGCCAAATCCGTTGGTGTAGACCACATTCCTGATGGTGCAACTTGTGGAATAATTGGCATTCCTGTTTTAATCACTTTTCCGTCTTTATCATGTACAAGAGCCACATTAGTTAGAAATCCATTTTCATTAGGCTGTATCATTGTTGTATTGTTCATGCCAATAGGAGAAAAAATATAGTCTGATGCAAGCACTGCAATAGGTTTATTAAAAGTGTCTTCTAATGCCATTTGAATAATGGTATAACCACCACCGCTGTATTGCCAGCTAGTTCCAGGTGTAAACAAAAATTCTATTTCTTTATCATATCTCGGTATTTGCCCTAAAAGACTTTGCTTTAGTGTTGGAATAGCTTCTCCGTCATAATGGTCTTCAAAACCACCTTGACTTGTACCAGCTGTATGATTCAGAAATTGTTTCCAAGTTGGACTATTATTTTCAGTAAACTTACTTTTTGGCAAATGCCAACGTTTTAAGTATTTGTCTATGGGCTCATCTAAATTAATTAAGCCTTTTTCTTCAAGCATAAAACAAAGTAGAGCCGTAATAGGTTTTGAAATTGATGCCGTTGAAAAAGCAGTGTTTTTGTCTATCTTTTCTTTGGAATTTACCGATTTTACACCAAATTGCTTAGAATAAACGATCTCATAGTTTTCAAATACAACAACGCTAAATCCGGGAAGTTTGTATTTTTCTAATTGTGGGTTAATGTTTAAGCTGTCGGTAAGAAAGTTGTAATCTGTTTTTTTTGTCGATGCTTTATGACTTGTTTGACCACTCGAGATCGTTACTAAAAGAAGTAGTAAATAAAAAGGGTTTTTCATGGTATCGTATTTTTAAGCTAAAAAAATTATTTCGATACAAATTTGAGATAGAAATCAAGACTAAGCGACCGAGTGGATGTATTCGAACGCTTTTGTTTTAAAAAATAAGTACGAGTAAATAAAACAACAAGTACGAATAGTTACAAAACATTGTTATACAATATTTTACGATAATCAGTTGGTGTGCTACCTGTGTGTTTTTTAAAAGCCGTATTAAAAGAAGATTTTGAATTAAAGCCCACTTCATAAAGAATTTCTAAAATAGTTACCTTACTTTTTGTATTGTCTTTTAAAATTTCCATAGCATGTTCTATTCGATAAGAATTAACGAAATCATAAAAATGCTGGTCTAATTGATGATTGATTAAAATGGATAACTCCCGAGTCGGGATTTGAATTGTATTTGAAATATGTTGAATGGTTAGAGAAGGATTTAGAAAGGGTTTTTCGGCAATCATAAACTGTTTTAATTTCAATAACGTATCCTCTTGCTTTTTTTCATTTCCTGCCAAAGACTCGCTGTCTTTATCTTCTAGAATAATAGCAGAAACCAATTTTAATTTTGAATCGATATTTCGAAACAAACCCGGATTGTTTAATGCTTTCAATAAATACCAACAAGTAATAAACAACTGAAAAATTAAGAGTCCACTATTGATGGCTTCAGAGATGTATTCATATTCCGAAAATTTAAAAATATTTTTTACAAGAGCAATCAAATATAAAATTGTCAGTGCTGTTGTAAACTGGAACAACCACTGATAGGAATTAATATTGGCTCCTGCATAATTTTCAAGGTATAATTTTTTTGTTTTTCGCAATAGCATAAAAACTGCAATAAGATAAACAACGATTTGAGTATGAAAAAGAATGTGATTGAATTGCAGTTCAAATATACTTTGACGATTTTGAAGAAAATTAATTTTAGATACTTCATTTACGGAGTAAAAACGAGGTAATAAAATAACATTTCCAATCAAAAATGGAAGCAGGTGTACTAAATATTTGGGTTTAAGCTTAAAATCTGAATAGCAAACAGATAAGACATACAGATAAAAAACAGGAATTTGTATGAATGCTAATGTATTTCTAAGCATTCCTAGATTTGAAGGTTTTTGAACGACTAAACTTAGTAAAGGTCCAATAACATCTATTGCAGTTATAATTAAAAAAACGGCAAAAAGAGCATTGCTTGTCTTTTGTTTTGCTTTAACGGTGAATAGAAAAAAGGCAAGAAATAATGAAATGAACAACGAAATTGAAGCTACAATAATCAATAAACTGATATTATCCATTCTTTATTTTCTTTTGTTGGATTAAGTTCTTTAATTCTCCCATTACGATTTATAATTAATGCCAACGTTCCGCCGCTTCTCGTCAGTTGCGAACTTCGGAACGAATTATTTTCCGTTAAAGATAAAAATTCTTGCGAAACGTGAACGTGAACTTACCACAAAATTCGCAATTGCGAGAAACGGCTGTTATAGGCTGGCATTTTTTTAATTACACGTAGTATATGGATTGGCGCATTGCATTTCAGGCTGTAACCAACCTTCACAAATTTTTCC
>CAWURM010000129.1:0-15288 GCA_963924965.1 uncultured Flavobacterium sp. | reverse complement strand
ATCGATACTGTTTTGAAAATAAAGCAACCCTCCCAAGATAAAAATAATCACATCACGTCCATTATAAATACCTGTAATCGTTAAGGAAGTAAATACATACACTAAGCCAATACTTGAAATAAAAACGGTAATCATATCCTTGTTTTTTTTCTTTCGATACAACGATAAATAGAGCGATCCAAAAAATAATAGTAAAACAATGACTCCGATGCCGCCGGTTTTATAAAATACGTACATATACCCATTATGTAATTCCGAAATATATCTAATTCCCTCTTTTTCGCCGGTAAGGGGCGCCTTAAATTTTAAATTTACCAAGGATCCAAAACCGGTGCCAACTACAAAGCTGGAAGGGTTTTCTTGCATTAAAGCATAGGCTCTTTTAGCTTCATACCCTCGCCAATGATCCCACAAATCTTTATGATTGTTGCGATCGATTTTTGTTTTGAATAATTCAGCTGGCGCTATTTTTACTTTAAAAAGAAACGAGTCGATGCCTGGTTTGTTTCTTTCGATCTTAATCGAAAATAAATAGCCATAAAACAAGCCTGTGGAAATCATTAAAATTCCAAGAAAACGAATTGTTTTTTTGGTTAAAACCGTATAACCATACACTGATAATGCTAAAATAATGGAAACGGCAATCATTGTTCTTGAAAAATAAAAAACGTTTGACAGCAACAGTATTAAGCTAATTATTCTAGTTTGTAGGCGACTTTCAATTAAGGGCGCTTTTTGAAAATAGTTATAAAACAGCAGGAAAAACAGACCAAAAAGCTCCAAGAAATTATCTTTTCCAAACTCCCTAATGGTATCCACAGATCCGGAAAAAATACTCCCCATGAAAATCAAAACCAAAAAATGGATGATGGCCGAAGCCAAGCCACAATAAACGATTGTCTTTACAAACCAATTGAAATTATCGATTTTTTTAAAGAACAAAAAACCAATTAACAATCCTAGTACGGGTTTTAAAAAATGAAATATGTCCTTGATAATGGCGTAATATGGGTAACTATGGTATACTGTTCCTATAAAACCTAAGCCAAAGAGAAGGAAAACTGGAGCTATGATCTTTAAAAATCTTTTTTCAAAAGCTACTTTTTCATATAAAAAATAGAGTGACAAAACGCCCATTTGAAAGAAGATATTTAACTTAAATGATGGCAGGTACAATTGCAAAAAAAGTACAAGTATAAAGAGTGAAGTATAAAATTTAGATTTGCTTACCATCATCTATTCAATGTCTTTTTATTTTTTATAAGATCCGTTCTTACTTTATTTTTAAGATTTTCTTGGTGCGTTTTACTTGTTTGTTGATCGATAAAACAGCCTGCAATCCTATTTTATTAAGTCCAGTGCAATGCTTTGCAATATACGTTTCATATCCTTTGACTAACAAATGATTTTTAGAACTATTAAAACCTACAAAGTGTATATAACTATAATTGGATAAGAATACTCTTTTAAAGCCTTTATTGGCTATTTTTTTAGCAAAATCAACGTCTTCAACATATAAAAAATAGTCTTCGTCAAAACCCCCTACTTCTCGATACAACTGCGTACTTAACACTAAAAAAGAACCGCTCAACCAATCTACTTCGTATGATAATTTAGTGAAGATACCTGTACTAAATTCGGTTCCTATATCTAGCAATTTTTTCATTTGAAACATATTTTTAAAATTAGGGAAATTCCCTGCTGAAGCGAGATATTTTTTGTTTTTATCTACCATCTTTATTCCTATCAATCCAATGGAAGAATCTGATTTTAAAAAATGCAAAACTGGTAAAATGGGGTCAAGAACAATTGTGTCTATATTCAATAACAAAACATACTTGCCTTTTGCCTGCTTCACCGCTTCATTATTTCCTTTTCCAAATCCAAGGTTAACGGCTGATTCTATTACAATAATTTGGGGATAATGCGCTTTTAAATAGGCACAACTAGCATCTTCGGAATTATTATCAGTCACTATTATTTCAAAATCTATATTTTTTAGATTCAGCAATAAAGCATCAATACAATCCTTGAGATAGAGTAAGCCGTTATAGTTTACAAGTACAACTGACAGTTCTGGGGTCATTTTATTTCAATATTATAAAAGGTAAATCTACATAAAAGTAAAGAAACCCAATTTCTTTTTTATTATAATGACAAAAACAACGTTTACGACAATATTAGTCATTAAGCTTGCCGTTGCTGCCCCTTCAATACCATAAATGGGTATTAAATATAGATTAAGCAGTACATTCATTAAAAAACCCAAGAAAAAAACATTTCGAACTGTCTTTTGATAATTTGTCATATTCAAAATCTGATCTACATTGCCTGTCATTGCATTAAAAAGTGCTCCAAGGGTAATTAAAATTAAAGTCGTTTTACCGCTTACAAATCCTTCTCCAAATAACTGAAGTAGCTGTTCACCAAAAAAAATTATTCCAAAAGCAAAGGGGACGGTGAGGATAATAACGAGTTGCGTGGTACGATTAATCACTTTTTTCATTTCGGTAAAATTACTTTGATAAAATAAGTCTGCTACCTTAGGCATAATAATCGCATTCATCGACAGTACAAAAAAAAGTGCAAGATAACCTAGCTTGAAAGCAGCATTGTAAATTCCTATTTGACTTTCACTTTCTATTCGGCCCAGCATAAGTATATCTGTCCAGTTCAACAAAATAAGAAATAGGCCACTCACCATCATAGGAAATGACGTTTTCAATATTTTATTGATAGTTATTTCAGGAAAAGTAATTTTACTTTTTTCATAAAAAACTACTCCTAAACCAAGTATAACTGTTAGTACTATGGCACTTACATAAGCTAAAAAAGTAAAAAATCCAGTTAGATTGAAATAATAAAACACAATTAACAACACTGCAAAAAGTAGGCTTGGTACAATATAAAAAAACAAACCGTAGCTAATAATTTTCTTCACGGAGATAAAATAATAGCCTATAATTTCATGAAAAATCATAAAAGGAATACTAAAAGAAACGACCAGAAAATAGTTGAAAAGTGTTGGCTTTTGAAAAACAGTATGGGAGAAAAAATCAGCTCCAAAATAAAAACCCAACATGGGTATTAGTGACGAAATTAATATAATTAGTCCTGATTTTATAAGTAATCCTTTGCGCTTTTCAACACTATCAAGTCCGGCGGCAAACCTGACAAATGCATTTGGAATACCCACTGCAAATACCATCGCCATAATTTGTAAAACCGTTAACGCCACCGTATAGGTTCCAAAGACTGATTCACCGTAAAAATGAGTAATAATCCACATGGAAATAAAACTAAAAATCATGGCCAACATTCTGAATAAAAAGGACAAGCCTCCTTTGGACAAGACGTATTGAATAGTCTCTTTGTCCTTTTTCCATTTTTTAAACAACACCATCTTCCGTTTTAATTTCGCCAATTAATTCATTTACTAGATATTCCCAATCTACTACTGGTGACATCGTTTCTTGGTGCATATGAGTAGAAAGACTCGGAATTGGTGAAACACACAAGAGTTTGTTGAAGAAAAAAGACCTTCCATAAAGTGCTTTGCTTAAATAACCATCATTAGCTCTTTTTGAAGATTTAATGAATGTTTTTTTATGCTTTAAAAACTCTTTTGCTTCTATTAAAAACGTAAAAGTAGTATTTGAAATTTGCCTCCAATGGGAATCTTTGGTATGGAAAATAAAGTTTTTAGTGGCGTATTTTAAGGAATACCGATCGGGATAATCACAAGGATGAATCACTAAGTTGGGTTGACTAAAATACCTTTTTATTGAAAAAAGGGTAATAGTTCTTTTCCTTAAAAGCTGATTTATTTTCAGTTTTCCAGGAATAATTGTGTCTTTGACTTTTATCAAATTGACTATTTTCTCAAAACTGTTTTTGGTGTGTAAATAATCATCTTCACAAAAATAAATCCATTCTTTTTGATTCATTTTTTCAGCAATCTTTATCGATTCCAAAATTGACTTATCATTACCAAAAACCCCTTCGATTAATTCAACATCAAAATTTAAAAAATAATCCCTCATTTCGTTAGAAAGGTTGTCTCCTATCACAATCATCTTGTAATCGATTCCATCTAATGCATTCAACAAGCTTTTAAAACATATTTTAATTAATGTCTTTTTATCTAAATGGAATGGGCGTGGTGAATTGTTGACCGCATTTACAGCATCACAGGATCTAAAAATCACATTAATTTTAATATTTCCTGAAGCTGCATTCATTCGGTACCGATTTGATTAAAAATTATTAGAACTCTATTCTACTTGATAAGTTTTTCGATCGCCGCTTTTACTGCTTCGTCATGCGGATATAAAGAGGGTCCTTTGACTGAATTAGGATCTTTTCTTTTTAAGATTCTGGTGTTGTAATCAATTAGTGTTGCACTTTCATCCGGCCTAAAATAATTAAAAATTGTACTATCATTTGCCACAAAGCTCTTGTCAAAATAATCAAATGCAATGGCGTTTAATACAATTTCTTTATTCTCTTTATTTACTCCAAAGTCGAGCCTAAGTTTAAGGGGTAAAACTTCTTCTGGCAAATTAAAAGTAACTTTTTGTGCCGTTGCCTTTCCTTCAACTGAAAGCCAAATAGAATTTTCTTCAGCATAGTCTTCAGCAATGTCTTGTGCATAATACAAATGAAGTGTATCGTTTTTAGGTAATACTAAATCCAACGATACTTTAAATAATTCTTTGGTTGGGTCTACTTTTTCGGATTTTTCTACTTCTTTTTTACAAGAAATAAAACAAATTGAAAGAATGAAAAGGGCAATAAATAACTTAATTTTCATGGACTAAATATTTTTTGACAGCTGGAAACTACGTTTATAGTAGGTGTTTAATAGCTTGTTTTTTATAAAATTTTATAAATAAATGAGATAGCAGGAAGAGCAAAACGAAAAAAGCGGGAAGAATTAATTTCAATTTTCCGCTTATCAAACTTTGATGTCTTTTATTTATGGTTGCACTATTATCTTTTATTATTTTATCCATTCCTATCAAGGCAACTCGCAGGTTTCCCTGCTGCATAATGAGTTCTTCCTTAGTCTTAATAACATCATTTAACTGGGTATTCTCATTATAATAAACCAACTTATCACTCTGCTGGTTTTTATTTGCGGTATTAGAAAAACCATTTAAAACCGCATCAATTTGCGCAATAATAGTGTCGTTTTTATTCAGCTTTATTTGAGCATTATTTAGCTCTTCTATTTGCACTTTCTTAAAATAATCAGACGCATTTAAAAAACTTAAAACGGGTTGAATGGTTGATTCTTCGGTTATTACCTCATTGCTAGTAATTGTGATTTCATGACTCGTATAGTTTTTACTGGTCAAATTGTCTTCCAAGATTTTTTTAATATCTCCATCTTCCGCCATTAATTTAATCAATTCAAAGTTTTCTGTTTTATTGTCAATGAATTTGTATACATCAGTAATGGGTTCAATTTTAATCGCTTTTATAGTTTTAGGATATTTTACACCCATGGTATTCTTTAAAAAAAGAGTGTCTCCTTCGATAATTTTAGTATTTATTAAATCAATTTTAGCATACAAATAATCTGTAGACTTAAAGTTAGGGGTTACAGTTATTTGATGATCATATGTTTTTTTCGTGGCATCTAAATACGTGCCAAGGCCCAATCCTACTATCACTAAAACAACTATTACAAGTCCTTTTTTTATAAAAAACTGAATACTTCTAAATAAAAAAGCATTGAAATCCTGATATAAGCCCCCTATTTTTTTAGAAATTAGAGACAAATCAATTTCTTGATTTTCAGGAATTGGAGTTAGATTATCACTCATTAATAAGTTTTATTTACTATTAAAAATTTGTTCCAATATTTTTATTGTAATCAAATAGGTTGGCTTGACTCCCGTTGTCCCAAGTCCTCCCGAGGCTAGTGTACTTCCCGTTTCCAACGGATTATCAGAGGCATAATACGCATATCGTACTTTGATATCTTTGGGTACACTTTTTCTAATTTTTGATGCTGATTGAATGGCTTTTTGATAATACGAACCTTCCATTTCTAGACCAATGACACCCCAAGTGGATTCATGGAAAAACTTCAACAAATCTCTGTTTTGTAATGATGTCCCAAGTACCGTAACCATTGGTCCGGCAAATACAGCGATATCATTTCCTTCAAACATTTCAGCAGTTAATTCATTTTCGAAAAAGTAATTATCCGCTGTTCCTTCATTGATATGTGCATTAGGAATCATAATATCTCCTTTTCCTCCTTCTAGAATTCCTGCTTTTCCCATAATAGAAACCGATTCCACATTTAATAAAATGTCTTTCTTAAAGGGTTTCAATAATTCATCAATTGTTTCGTAGGCTTGTTCTCCAAACGCATAATCCATCACAATTAATACTGGTTTTTTATCCCCAAGCTGAGATGTAGGAAAAGATGTTTTTGCCCAATTCAACTTAGCAGTATCAAATATTTGAACATCGATATTGGTCCCAGAAGTATCTGGTAGGGAAATCATTCCATTTTTCAACGCTACTTCCTCTACTTTGGTTCGTACTTCGTGAGCGCCAGACTTACTTAATTCTTCATAAATAAAGAAATCCGATTTGTCTTTGAACTTGGTTTTTAAAACGGTTGTTGCAAAAATCGAATTCATCACAGAGTGCATGTTTGCACTAATAACGTGAATAGGACGGTCTAACAAATCGTTCTCTTTTAAAACTTCCTTGATGTTTGTAGCCCATCTTTCGCCATGGATGTGATGTCCCAATCGTTCTCTTAAAATAGGACTAAAAGTAATGGTTCGTTTATTATTATTAATGATTTCTTCGATCGCTAATTTACCCAACCAAAATATGATTTGTAAAAAACGATCTGGCGCGGCATCAGAACCAAAAGCATCATAAATATCTAATACTTCTTCAAACGTTCTGCCTAGAATATTTGCAGCATGCGAAATGGCTTTCTCTTTTTCCACAAGAGAAAGTTTTTTGGTTTGTGAAACCGCCATTTCTAATTTCATCCAATCTCGAGAAACTTCTCCGGCATCATCCAGTAGAACTCTATTTCGTATTTTATGTGACTCGATAAAAATAAAGGTCAAATGCGTTAAAATATCATAAATATCAGATCGTCCTCTTGTAATTTCAATATTCATTTGCTCCTCATCGATTCGATAACAATTGCGTCGCCTTTTTGGCGGAACAATTGCTTGAAAATGGGATTTAGAATAACCTTCTTCTGAAGTTAAATTAATGAATCTACATTCTTCAATACCAACAGGCAAACGCTCAATAACATATAAAAGTCCGTTTAACTCTACTTTTTCTTCGGCAATATTTCCATAAATCTCAGGACGCAAAGTCATTAAGGCTTCTCTTAAAGTATCTCCTGAAATTCCCATGGGTTTGTAAAATCCCCGGTTGAATAAATGACGCATAGTGATGTACATTTTTTCAATAGCTGCCGATGATTCTTGCGCTCTAGAGCGTGATATATTTTTACTGTTTTTCATTTCTTCTTTCATTTCTAACCAACAAATGTAATTTTTATTTTTTATCCAATTGATCTACTATATTTCGATTGTCTGAAAGTCTTGGAATTTTATTTTGACCCCCTAATTTACCTATCGATTTCATGTAGTCTTGAAAACCATTTTGGGACACTTTAGTCACTATTACTTTTTGCAAAATATTCCCTGCAATTAAATCATCATAATAAATGTTTTGCTTTCGCATAGCATTATCTATTGCTTCCGCAAAAGATTTCATGTTCTCTGGTTCGTTTTCAAATTCAATAAACCATTCATGATAAGGTAAGCCAGAATCCGGATTGATTTGTGGCGCTACTGTAAATTCATTAACTCGAGCAATTGTGCCCTCCATTGCTTCCTTTAAGGCATTTTCAACTTCACTACCAATTACATGTTCTCCAAAAGCCGAAATATAATGCTTGATTCTTCCGGAAACAATAACTCTGTATGGTTTTAAAGAAGTGAACTGCACGGTATCCCCAATATTATAGCCCCAAAGACCCGCATTAGTAGATATTATAAGGACATAATTCACACCAAGTTCCACTTCACCTATTGTATATCGCCTAGGTTTATCAGTGTAAAATTCATCGCTTTTCACAAACTCATAAAAAATACCCGCTTTTAAAAGCAGTAGCATTCCCTTTTCTTTTTGAGAATCCTGATAAGCAAAAAACCCTTCCGAGGCAGGAAACAATTCAATACTATCTACTTTTCTGCCTATTAAGTTTTCAAACTTTGCACGATAGGGTTCGTAATTTACACCCCCATAGATAAACAAGTTAAAATTCTTGAAGATTTCTCCCACTTTCTTTCCTCCTTTTTGTTCCAAACGCTCAAAATACATTTGAACCCAAGAAGGAATTCCAGAAATCACAGCCATGTCTTCGTTAAGTGTCTCTTGTACGATTGCATCAATTTTGGTTTCCCAGTCTTCAATACAATTGGTTTCAAATGAAGGCATGCGATTTTTTTGCAAATATTTGGGGACAAAATGCGCTACAATTCCGGATAATCTTCCAAATTGTATTCCGTTTTTTTCTTCTAATACGGGGCTTCCTTGCAAGAAAATCATCTTCCCATCCACAAAATCAGCTTTACCAGTTTCGTGAATATAATGTAAAATGGCATTGCGAGCCGCTTGAATATGGAAAGGCATGGATTCCCTAGTCAAGGGAATGTATTTAGCTCCCGAAGTCGTTCCTGATGTTTTGGCAAAATAAAGAGGTTTCCCTTTCCAGAGTATGTTTTCCTCCCCTTTTACTACTTTTTCAATGTACGGCTTTAAGTCTTCATAATCTCTTATCGGAACTTGCTTCGCGAAATCTTCGACGGTTTTAATAGTATCAAAATGATGGTCAATTCCAAAATTAGTGTCTTTAGCTTGTTGAATTAGATCCCTAAAAACAGCCTTTTGACTTGCAACTGGATTGGTAGCCCAAGCTTGCGTTTCCTTATATATTTTCTTAGCAAATAGCTTTGCAGCGATTGATTTTATTGACATGTTAGTTTATAAATTTATTCTTTAAAGCTTTTTCTGTCTTGACAACAAGATAAATAATTGAAATGATCACTATAAAAAAACTTGCAACATTAAATTCCTTTAGGTCTGATAAAACAAGCATTGCAATTATTGAAATTAAAATCAAAAAAGCGGCTATTTGAATCATTTTTGTTGCCGAGTATTTTTGAGCATAATTCCATTCTTCTAACGACCTCATTGATCTTGCAGTTCTATAACCGTATAAATAATTTATTTTTTTAGGAGGAAATAATTTGGTGACAATACCTGCAATTAAAAATACAATCCCACACAATAAGGCAGGATTAATAAATTCATCTACTGATTCCATCTATTTCTTTTTTTTATCTTTCTTCATTTCTAATTCTACTTGTTTTCTCAACTCTAATTCTTCCTTTGAAGCGGAAAATTTACCCTTTGGTATGGTATCCTGACTGTACACTAATATCGAATCTTTACTGAATTTCGCATATTCTAATTGGCCGTTAAGCACTTTTTGAATAGAGAGAATATAGGCCTCATTTTTCTTTAAGGCTACTGTTAGTGAATCTGATTTTAAAGCTAATTCAGTGGCATCTTTTTTTAATTTAGAGGAGGAATAGCCTGGAATAAATTCTCTTAATGGCGTAAAAGCAATAATAAAAGTAGTAATTCCTATCAATAAAATTGCGCCAATTGATGCTACAACAAAAACATTCATCAGATTTAATTTCATTGAAAAAATCTCTTCAAACGTATCTTCATTCAAAATAACCAATCGGTTTTTTATGAATAATTTATTGTGGAGTTTTTTTCTTTTTAATCTTTTTCCTGACATAGTTATGCTTTATCATACAAATATAATAATTAAAGTCATTGAAAGCACTTTGGACACTTACTAAGACCGTAATCCTTTTTCTGATTTATTTTAATGAATTTTTAACTTTATCATATTTAAATAATTAAAATAAAATCAATTCATATTAACTTATTCTAATTACCTTTGCTTTTAGATTTATTACAAATTGCTTCGGCATAAATTATTCAATCATGGGAAGATTTGGTGTTACAGAAATCTTAGTTATATTAGCAGTGGTTTTATTACTTTTTGGAGGTAAAAAGATTCCGGAACTAATGAAAGGATTAGGAAGCGGAATTAAAGAATTTAAAAATGCCGCAAAAGAAGATCAGCCATCTGATAAAAAAGAAGATACTGAAAACGAAAAAAAATAAAAAAAGTCCCGAAATTTCGGGACTTTTTTTATTTCAATACTTTACAAATTGCAAGTAAGTTTAGATTACAAATTCTCAAAAAAATCATTTCCTTTATCATCTGTAATAATAAAAGCAGGAAAATCTTTGATGGTGATTTTACGCACAGCTTCCATACCTAATTCTTCAAAATCTACTACCTCAACAGATAAAATATTTTCTTTGGCTAAGATCGCCGCTGGCCCTCCAATAGACCCAAGATAGAATCCGCCGTAGGTTTTACAAGCATTCATAACTTCTTTGGTTCTATTTCCTTTGGCAAGCATGACCATACTTCCTCCGTGTTTTTGGAACTCTTCAACATACACATCCATTCGACCCGCAGTAGTTGGCCCAAAACTTCCTGAAGCCATTCCCTCCGGTGTTTTAGCAGGTCCTGCATAATAAATAGGGTGATTTTTAAAGTATTCGGGCATTGGTTTTCCAGCGTCTAATAATTCCTTGATTTTGGCGTGAGCGATATCTCGCGCTACAATTAAAGTACCGTTTAATTTTAAACGTGTTTTTATAGGATACTGCGATAGTTTTTTAAGAATGTCAGCCATGGGTTGATTCAAATCAATTTCAACCGCTGGTTCTAAATGTGGAGCTGTTTCTGGCAACAATCTTTTTGGATTTACTTCTAATTGTTCTACAAAGATTCCGTCTTTGGTAATTTTACCTTTTATGTTTCTGTCTGCTGAACAAGAAACCCCTAACCCTACTGGGCAAGAAGCGGCATGACGTGGCAAACGAATGACACGTACATCATGAGTGAAATATTTACCGCCAAACTGAGCACCAATAGCACTTTCTTGACAGATCAACTGTACTCTTTTTTCCCATTCTAAATCACGAAAAGCTTGACCAGCCATGTTTCCTGAAGTAGGTAAATGATCAAAATATCCGGCAGATGCTTTTTTAACAGCCGCAAGATTGGCTTCGGCAGAAGTACCTCCAACTACAAAAGCCAAGTGATAGGGCGGACAAGCAGATGTCCCTAGATCTTTTATTTTTTCACGGATGAACTCATCCATTGATTTTTCATTTAGCAACGATTTTGTCTTTTGATACAAAAAGGTTTTGTTGGCAGATCCTCCTCCTTTTGCTAAAAACAAAAACTCATAAGCAGCTCCTTTTTTAGCATAAATATCAATTTGTGCCGGCAAATTGGAACCGGAGTTTTTTTCTTCAAACATGCTTATAGGCACAATTTGAGAATAACGAAGGTTTCTTTCTTGGTAAGTATTAAAAATCCCTTTTGAAAGCCATTCTGCATCATCAACACCTGTATATACGTTTTCTCCTTTTTTAGCCATTACAATCGCTGTTCCCGTATCTTGACAAGAAGGCAATTCCCCTTCAATCGCCACAACTGCGTTTTGCAATAAATTATAAGCCACAAAACGATCATTATCTGTCGCTTCTGGATCATCAAGGATAGCTTTTAATTTTTCTAAATGAGAAGTACGCAACATAAAGGAAACATCTTTTAATGCTTCTTGTGATAATAATTCTAATCCTTTTGGGTCAATTGTTAAGATTTCTCTATCACCCAGTTGCTCTACTTTTACGTAATCTGAAGTGATTTTTCGGTATTGGGTATCATCTTTTAAGATAGGATATGAATCCTGGTATATAAAGTCCATTTGTATATAGTTTTTTACAAATATAAAAATTATTTACCGTCGCAGAAGCCCTTTCTTATAGCGATTATCATAAAAAAGCCGCCTATTTTGTTAAATACAAAACCAAAAAAGTGTTTTTAGCGGTTTGACACCGATAAAAACACTTTTTTTAATAAAATAGCCAAGCCTTTTCTAGCTTAACAAGCTTGTTAGTAAAAATAAAATTACTAAGCCTATGGCGATGTATTTAGTATATTTTGACATTTTGCATTTCTTTAATTGGTTTATAAATAAGTGTTTTTGTGTTTTTCAAAAGAAAGAAAAATAAATTAACAATCCTATAATGAATGTTACAATTAGTCCTAAAATTTCGTTATCCTCTTTCGCTACTTCCTCCATCGTTTTTTGTCCGGAATGGTAAAACCACATGCAGAGGTTCCCTACCCACAAAAAAAGCAACTTGCCTATTAAGCAATTCATTTTAATTTAGTTTTAAAAAAACCATGTCGCCACAAAAATAGCTGTGATCACGCAAATTAAATCCACTAACAACATCGTTTGAAGTGCGTAACGGGTATTTTTAATATTTACGGAACCAAAGTATACTGCAATTACGTAGAATGTACTTTCAGCACTACATTGAAAAATACTGCTCAATCGTCCGGTTAATGAATCAGCACCAAAAGTATTCATCGAATCAATTAAAAATCCACGAGATCCCGCAGAACTAAAAGGACGTAACATAGCTACCGGTAAAGCATCTGTAATTTGTTTATTTACTCCCATATTAGAGAAAATAAAAGCGATCCAATTGCTTATTATTTCAAATAATCCGCTGTTTCTAAATAACGAAATGGCCACTAACATTCCCAAAACATAAGGAAAAATAACTACTCCCGTTTTTACTCCATTGTTAGCTCCCACTACAAAGGCATCAAAAACAGTTGTATTCGCATCGGCAAATTTCTTTTCTTTTAAGAATGCAAAAATCAAAGTGAAAGCGATAATCACAATCAAAATCATACTAGATAGATTAGCTGTAAAATAATTTTTCCCTATTAGGTCTAAATGATTGATGTACATCAACAAACCAATTATAGCTGCAATTAAAGTAATCAAAGCCACGACTAAAGAGGCGCTTTTGAAATTGATTTTTTGCTTGATTCCCACAATTAAAAACGCGGCAATAGTACCAATAAACGAAGTGATGATGCAAGGTAGCATCACATCGGCTGGGTTGCTCGCATTTGCAGCTGCTCTATAACCAATAATAGAGGTCGCAATTAAAGTTAATCCCGAAGCATGCAAGCACATAAACATGATTTGAGCATCACTGGCTTTGTCCTTTTCAGGGTTGAGTTCTTGTAAACTCTCCATTGCTTTCAGTCCAAATGGTGTTGCGGCAGAATCTAATCCTAAGAAGTTGGCAGCAAAATTTAAAGTCATATACGATATCGAAGGATGATTTTTAGGAATACTAGGAAACACTTTTACAAATACAGGACTTAAAACTACGGCTAGTTTTCCTGAGGCACCTGAAATTATTAAAAGTTCCATTAAACCACAGAAAAAAGCTAAATAAGCCATCAATGGCAACACTAAATCCAGTAATGTACTTTTACAAGTAGGCAATAATCCATCTGATTTTTGAACACAACTATAAATTTTAACGGTTTTAGCCGAGTATACATAAGTCGTATCTGGGTTTGAAGTGATGTTGTTGATCACCATTGTTTTATCAGGAGCGCTAGCGATACTGTCTTTGATAAAGGCAGGCAATTGATCAACGTACTTTTCGGAAATTAAAATGGGATCGTCTTTTTTACCATTGAGCACAAAATCAATCGTATAATTGTTCCCACTAAATAAACTTACCACAATAAAAACAATCGATGAAATAAAAATCACCAACCAAAATCTACTCAATACCATAATCTATAATTTTTGTAAATGTAAATATTTAACTGCAAAGTTCACAAAGGGTTTTTGCTAAGTGCGCTAAGAGCTAATCCTTATGAATACTATACGCGCAAGCTGTGTCCAATTTAAACATGAATAATCTCTTCATCGATCAATAATTCTTCTCGGCGTAAGCGCAAGAAAATTTGAGCCACGGCGATAGTGTCTTTTTCACAATAGGTTACAATACGGTCAATATCTTTATCGATATAAAAAACATGTCCCACTTGACTACCATCAATATCTCCTTTGGGCGAAGGAATCCCGAGCACTTTACACAGTAATTTTAAAGAAGTAAAATGTTTATAATCACCAAATTTCCATAATTCTAATGTATCCAAATGCGGAATTTCCCATGGTTTTTTTCCGAAGAGATTTAGTTTGTTAGGAATTGCAATTTGGTTGATAATCATACGTCGAGCCAAAAACGGAATATCAAATTCCTTAGCATTATGACCGCAAAGTACATGTTGCGGCTGATTGAAATGGTTGTTTAGCAAATTATTGAAGTCGTGTAGAATTTTCTTCTCTTCTCCAAAGAAAGAAGTCACTCTAAAGTTTCTAATATCTCCTTTATTAGCAAAGAAACCAACGGATATGCAAACAATCTTTCCAAACTCAGCCCAAATTCCTGCCCGATCATAGAATTCTTCAGGTGAAAAATCCTCTTTACGCTGGTATTGGGTTTTGTGTTCCCAAAGATCTTTCAGCTCGGTATCCAACGCATTGTAATCTTCGGCTTCTGGGACTGTTTCAATATCCAGAAATAGAATGTTATTGAGGTTTATTTTTTCTATCATTTAATCAAAGTTTAGCCACTAATTCACGAATTTAATTAAATAAAAGAGAACTTGTAAATTTTGACTTAAATTATCAAAACAAACTTTGCTGTGTTGTGGGGTTTTCGTGTTCCAATAGCCATTTTTTGCGCCACAGGCCTCCTGCATATCCCGTCAATGATCCATCTGAACCAATGACTCTATGGCAAGGAACTACAATCCAAAGGGGATTTTTACCATTGGCGGAAGCCACTGCGCGGATGGCTTTTACATCTCCTAAAATTTTGGATTGTTCGAGATAGGTTCTGGTTTTTCCAAATGGAATGTCAACGAGGGAATACCACACTTTCTTTTGGAATTCGGTTCCTTGTGGGTTCAGTTTAAAATCAAAGCTCGTTCGTTTTCCTTCAAAATAGTCTTGAAGTTGGCTAACCGCTTCTTGCAGTATTATTGGAATTTCAGATGATACTTCCCCATCATCATCAACTGAAATAATGGCAACTCCGTCTTTATCTCCAATAATTGTTGCAATTCCTAGTGGACTTTTGATGTGAACTGTTTCCATAAATACAAATTAGGTGTGCAAAGTACAAAAAGTTTTTAGCTGTTGATTCTAAATAAAAAACCACTCG
>CAWURM010000128.1:0-20078 GCA_963924965.1 uncultured Flavobacterium sp. | reverse complement strand
TACATTTTCAGTGAAAACGTCAATTTCTGGTGTATCTGGAGAGTATTTAATGGCATTTTCCAATACGTTCACGATGACATTTGTAAAATGTACCTCGTTTATTAAAACAGTGGTTCTAGCGGCATCAAAATGACAATTAATAGTCCCTTCTCTATCTTCTAGTATTAAATTTACATGCTCAATTGCATCATTAATTACTTCTTCAACATCGCTGGATTCTTTCTCTATGTCAAGCTCTTTCTTCTCTAATTTAGAAATTCGCAATACGTTTTCTACCTGAGCATGCATCCGCTTATTTTCGTCGCGAATCATTTGCAAATACTTAAAAACCTTTTCTTTGTCATCAATTATTTTTGGATTCTTAATTGCATCCAGAGCTAAATTGATTGTTGCAATAGGTGTTTTGAATTCATGAGTCATATTATTTATAAAATCAGTTTTGATTTCAGAAATTTGACGTTGACGAATTAATTGATTTAATGCACTAGTGTAAGCTACAATAATAATAAGTGTGAATATAATTGAAAGTATAGTAATGCTAACCAACTCAGACAACAAGAATTTTTTCTTGTGCGGGAAAGTAACTAATAATTTATATTTTTCATTTCCTTCGTTATCTGTAAAAACAGGAATAGAATAAGTAGCTTCTTTATCATAATTAAAATCATCTGATTTAATTTTAGTCGCTAACCCATTGCTATATATTCCAAATTCGAATTTGGTTTTGACTCCATTAACCTCTAGTTCCTTTTTAATTAGTTTTTGCAGAATTTCTTTTGAAACTCTTTCTTGAATAGGCATTGCAGAAGCAATATCTTTAAAGAAAATTTCAAATTGTGCATTGTCTAAAACATCTAGATTTCCCGATTTTTCAATTTTTACATCAGGTGTAAGGCTATGTGGTAAATTTGATTTATCAATAGAATTATTGTTGTACACTTCTGTTACACGTTTCGAATTAAAATTCTTAAATCGCTCACCTGCAGTATTAAATTTTTTATCAAAGAACGTAGAAGTTATATTATAATCTTCTGAAATTATGCTATTAGAATATACTATTGTTTCGTTAGTTAACGGATTTTTTTGAACGTAGTAAAATTCAAGTAAATCATTTTTTTGAGGAATTTTCCCTGTACTATCTTTAAAGTGATTGTATTTATCATAGAAACTATAGGCTTCTTGTTTTTGTAGTTTGTCAGCTACATTACCAATAACTTGTTTTACATGAAATTTAAATTGCTCATCGTTATTTTTAAATGAAGTATTAAACCAATATACTTGAACGAGAATTATTCCAATTAAGGATAAGCTCATCAACAAAACAAGTAATCTAAAAAATAATTTATTCATCGGAACAAAATTAACATTTTAACAGTATGAATGATAATATATTAACCAAACATTAACATCTAGGATTCGTTTTGCCTAATCCTTAAAATTTTAAGAATATTGTCCATTTGATTTTTCACGCTTTCTAAATTAATATTTTCTATATGATAATCACTTTTAGCAATGCGGTCTTCATCAGTCCATTGTGAATTAATCCTGTTCAAAACTTGCGCTCTGCTTGTTTTATCTCTTTGAATTACTCTTTCAATCCTTAACTCTAACGGAGCTGTAACCGTTATTATTACATCAAAATCCTTGTAACTTCCACTTTCAAATAAAATAGCCGATTCATAGATTACAAATGGAAATGCAGCTTGCTTAGCAATCCATTCTTTAAAGTCTTCTTTTACAGCTGGATGCACGATAGAATTAAGTGTTTCTAATTTTTCAGAATCATTGAAAACAATTGAAGCTAATTTTTCTCTTATTAATTTAGTATCATCAAATACTGTAGTTCCAAAAGCATTTTTAATTGCATTAATGATTGCAGAGGATTGCATCACTTTTTTTGCTTCGTCATCTGCAATGTAAACGGGAATCTTCATTTCCTTAAAAAGTCTAGCAATGGTTGTTTTGCCACTTCCAATTCCTCCCGTTAAGCCGATAATCTTTGTCATAATTACACTTTAAAAAATAATTCTGGAAAGGCCTTTTCTGGTTTTTGTTTTAAAAGGATCACCTTTAAATAGGATTCCAAAAAGCCTAAACCATAGCCGTAAAATTGCTTCCAAACAGCTATTATTGATAAATATCCTATTTTGAAACTTCTATTTTGATAAGTAGAAACAATAAAAAGAATTAAAAAATAAACAAAATACAATTGTAATAAATAGTCGTACGTAAAAATCAATAAGAAAACTGCTAATGCGAAACCTATAATGAAAGCAGAAGGAAAGAAAAACGTCAGTTTATTGTATTTAGGATACCAACTATTCAGTATGGGTCTTGCTTTACCAAATTTATTAACCTGAATAGAAAATTTTTCCCAATCAATCCTTCTCTTATGATATACATACGCATTAGGGAACAGTTTAGTTTCAAATCCTAAATTCCACAATCGTATAGACAAGTCTGGATCTTCACCAGGATGAATGTTTCCAAAACCATTTGATGCTTCAAATGCTTTGCGAGACAATCCCATGTTGAAACTTCGGGGTTGAAATTTATCAATTTTTTCAGACCCACCGCGTATACCTCCCGTTGTTAAAAAGGAAGTCATCGCAAAATTGATTGCTTTTTGGATATCCGAAAAACTATCTAATGCTTTATCTGGACCGCCAAAACAATCAACATAATTATCGTTTAATGCGGTCTCCACTTCATTCAAATACTGTTTTGGGATGATACAATCCGAGTCAAAAATTATAAAGTAATCACCTTTGGCCTTTTGCATCCCATAATTTCTTGAATCACCTGGACCCGTATTCTCTTTGTAGTAGTAGGAAATTGATAAACTAGTTGTATATTTTTGAATTACTTCTTCGCATTTTATAGAGGAACCATCTTCTACAAGTACAATTTCAAAATTTTTACTATAATTGGTGTGAGATAAACTTTCTAAAAGTTCATCAACTTCGTCAGGACGATTATAAACGGGAACAATTAAAGAAAACAACATATATCGCTATGTGGTATTAGTTACTTAAAATGAACAAATAAGAGCGCAAAGATAAACTTTTATATAGTATCAATAAAAAAACCATCACTATTTAAGAAATGGTTTTTTTATGAAAGTTCTCTACAATTGAATTCATTATTCAAACATTTCCATCACTTCCTGACTCACTCCCATATTAGAGAATCCACCATCGTGAAGTAAGTTTTGCAGCGTAACCATTTTAGTTAAATCAGAGAACATAGAAACGGTATAATTTGCGCAATCTAGAGCTGTCGCGTTACCAAGTGGCGACATTTTATCTGCAAAGGAGATAAACCCACCAAAACCTTTTACGCCTTGACCTGCCTTAGTCGCCGTGGGAGACTGCGAAATAGTATTTACTCTTACTTTTTTATCTCTTCCAAAGAAATAACCAAAACTACGAGCTATGGATTCTAAAAAGGCTTTATTGTCCGCCATATCATTATAATCTGGGAATGCACGCTGGGCAGCCATATACGACAAGGCCACAATACTCCCCCACTCATTCATAGCGTTTTTTTTGTATAAAACTTGCATTACCTTATGAAAAGAAACCGCTGATACATTCCAACCTTTTTCAGTATAATCATAATTCTGATTGGTATAATGATTCCCTTTTCGAACATTGACAGACATTCCTATAGAATGTAAAACGAAATCAATTTTACCGCCTAAAATTTCCATTGATTGATCAACTAAGAATTCTAAATCAGCTATTGATGTGGCATCTGCAGCAACAACAGTAGATCCTGTTTTTAATGCTAATACATCTATAGAACCCATTCTCATGGCTGCGGGAGCATTTGACAAAACAAAAATACCTCCTTCTTCATGAACGCGCTCTGCTGTTTTCCATGCAATGGAATTTTCATCCAATGCACCAAAAATAATTCCTCTTTTTCCTTTTAATAAATTATACATTTCAAATTTGTTAATATGGTTAAAAAAAAACACCTCACTTTCTAAAGGATTGAACCATTAAAAAAATGAGGTGTTGGACTATTAATTACAATAAAAGTATTATCCTATACTTTCAACTGTTACCAATTCATTTGTATCTGCTTTATAATCTACTCCTTCAAATCCAAAGCCGAAAAGGTTATGAAAGTCACTTCTATATCCTTCTAAATCTCCTAATTCCGCTAGATTTTCAGTTGTAGCTTCTTGCCATAATTTAGCTATTTTATCTTGTACATCTTGACGCATTTCCCAATCATCAATACGAATTCTTCCCTTATCATCAGTTGGAACCGCTGCTCCAGTATACAATCTTTCAGCATAAAGACGCTGAATTTGCTCGATACACCCTTCGTGGATTCCTTCTTCTTTCATAATCTTGTACAATAATGAAATATACAAAGGAATTACTGGTATAGCTGAACTGGCTTGCGTAACTAATGCTTTATTTACGGAAACATAAGCTTTCCCATTAATGTCAGCTAAACTATCTGTAATTGTAAAAGCAGTAGCTTCTAGATCATCTTTAGCGCGTCCTATTGTTCCTTTTCTATAAACAGCCTCAGTCAATGATGGCCCGATGTATGAATATGCAACTGTTGTAGCTCCAGGAGCCAATAAATTATCTGCTTTTAAAGCGTCAATCCACATTGCCCAGTCTTCACCTCCCATTACTTTAACCGTATTTTCAATATCATCACCACTACATGGCTCAATTGATATTTCGGATACTTTGCCAGAGTGAAAGTCTACTGTTTTATTCGTAAATGTACTTCCAATGGGTTTTAAAACGGAACGGTGTAATACACCCGTTTTAGGATCTAAACGAACCGGAGAAGCTAAACTATAGATAACCAAATCAATTTGTCCTAAATCTGCTTTTATTAGGTCTAATGTTTGTTGTTTAACCTCATTAGAAAAAGCATCTCCATTGATACTTTTAGCATAAATTCCTGCTTTACGTGCTTCTTTTTCGAATGCTGCAGAATTGTACCAACCTGGAGAAGCTGTTTTGCCTTCAGTAGGTGGTTTTTCAAAAAACACTCCAATTGTTGAGGCATTAGATCCAAAAGCACTTGTTATTCTTGATGCTAAACCAAAACCAGTAGAAGCGCCAATAACTAAAACTTTCTTAGCTCCATTTATTGCGCCTTTTGATTTTACATATTCAATTTGATTTTTAATATTTTGCTCGCATCCATCAGGGTGAGATGTCAAACAAATAAATCCTCTCATTCTAGGTTCTATGATCATTTCTATTTCTTTTTATTCGGTGATTTTTATTTTATTAGGTAATCGAATACCAATTATTCTTTCCTTTATAAGGACAAATATAATCCAAAAATCTAGTTCAGCAACGCTTTTGCGTGATTTAGGGCCGAATCAGAAACTACGGTTCCAGATAACATTTGTGCTATTTCAACAATTCTTTCCTGCTCATTCAAAAGTTTTAATTCTGATTGAGTGTCCTCACCTACTGTTGATTTAAAGACTTTGAAATGCGCATTTCCTTTAGCTGCGATTTGTGGCAAATGCGTAATGGCAAAAATTTGCATTGATTGACTCATCTCCTTCATAATCTCGCCCATTTTAATAGCAATCTCACCAGAAACACCCGTGTCAATTTCATCAAAAATCAATGTTGGCAATTTAGAATATTGTGCTAAAATAGCTTTAACAGCAAGCATAATTCTGGACATTTCACCTCCCGAAGCCACTTTTTTCAATAGACCAAAATCAGTCCCTTTGTTGGCTGAAAATAGAAATTGTAATTCTTCTTTTCCGTTAGGCAAATAGGTAGCAGATGCAAGTAATTGAATATCGAAACGCACATTAGGCATTCCTAATGTTTCTAAAATAGTGATTAATTTTTGAGACAAAACTGGTATCGCCTCCATTCTTTTATCATGAATAGTATTAGCAATTAGGTCAAGTGAAATTACTTTTTGTTCAATTTCAACGGTAATTGCTTTTATCTCCTCTTCTAAGTTGCCCAATTCCAAAACCGAATTTTCTAGCTGCGATTGAATTTCCAATAATTCAGCAACTGTAGCCACCTGGTGTTTTTTTTGCAAATTATAAATGAGTTGTAATTTTTGCCCAATGGCATCCATTTTTTCAGGATCATTGATCAGTTTTTCAGAACAACGATTAAGTTCCGTTGAAATATCATCAAATTCAATTGTCAAACTAATAATACGCTCTGATAATGCGCTATAATCAGTTGAAAAAGAAGCGATTTTTTGCAAGGCATTTTTTATTTCTTTCAAATTATTTAAAACACCTATTTGCTCATCATTTCCAACGGCTAATGATTTTGCAATAGATTCTTTAATGATTTCGATATTATTGAGTTGCTCAAAATCAGTTTCTAAAGACTCTTGCTCGCCCGCAATTAATTTAGCTTCAAGAAGTTCATTCAAAAGATAAGTATTGTATTCCTGCTCTTTGATAGAATCACCTTGTTTCTTAACTAGCGTATTAAGTTTAGCTTTATCTTGTTTAAAGGCTTTTAATAATGATTGGTACGTAAGAATATCTTTAAAATTATCAGCTATAGCATCAATAATTTCAAACTGAACATTTTCATCGGATAGCTCTCTTGTTTGTTGTTGCGAATGAATATCGATTAAAAACAAACTCAAATCTTGCAATTCTTGCAGATTTACCGGGCTATCATTGATAAATGCCCTTGATTTCCCAGAAGGTAAAATTTCACGTCTAATGATAGTATCATCCTCGTAGTCTAAATCATTCTCAGCAAAGAAGGGAGCTAAATTATATTTAGAAATTTCAAAATGTGCTTCAATTACACACTTCTCTTCTTTATTTTTCAATGAAGATAAATCAGCTCTTTTACCTAAAACTAAACCTAAAGCACCTAAAATAATCGATTTACCCGCACCCGTTTCACCTGTAATTATTGAAAATCCTTTTGAAAAATCGATTGTTAATTTTTCTATTAAGGCATAGTTTTTTATCGATAGTGCAGTAATCATTGAGCTTTTTTTAGGGTAATATTAAGTGATAGAATAGAAAAAATGAAGCAAAAGTTAATACTTTATGGACGCCCATTTACTAGAATTTAGAGGAGATACTTTATTTAAATTTTCAATTAAATCTGATACCGTAATCGAAGGACCACCCGAAAAAATGGACACAATTTCATCTGATTTTGCATCAAAATAAATACGAGTCAAGAACGCGTTAGGTTTAGAAGCATTCAACTTTCCAATATTTAATAACGAACCTTTAATTTTTTCTTTAGCCAATTTTAAATCTTTCGACATTAGGTCTAATCCGGCATGATATTCATACGTGGACTTACGCAATGGCGAATATGCAGGAGATAACATATCATTGATTAAAAAATATCTGTTTTGATTTCCATCAATTTGGCTCCAACCCTTATAACCACTTTGTTGCGCAATTCCTGCGATATTTTGGGCAATTTCAAAATTAGAATTACCAGATTCTGGCAAGAAAGTATCATTATCCATCCCCAAGATCATATAACTGTAAAAAGAAATAACCGAAACCAAATTTGATTCAAAAACAGTAGGACTAAAATTCAATCGCTCAAATTCTGTATATCTAAAACTGAAGTCTTTATCATTATAGTTCAATACGGGAGAAGAATAAGACGAACCATGAATAGGTCTCGAGGATTGCACTTGAATTGTAGCAACGAATTGATCTGAATTGTTCGATTGAACAGTTATATACATAGAGCAATTTATTTTCTCTTGTTGCTTATATACTTGACCATTCCAATCCGTATTATTGATGAACTCAGTCAAGGAAGTTTCTAATGTTTTAAAAACCTGCAGATTTGAATTACTCAATGTTTGGGAATTTACCGATACTGTACAATTAAGTTGTTGCGCTTGGGTAAGCCCAAATGAAAATAATACAAAAAAGGCAAATATCTTATTCATAAAAATAGTTTATTACTTTATTTAAAATATCGTTAGCAACTGCTTCCTTCGATTTCAACTCCATCGGTTCAATATTAAAATATTTATCGATAAAAGTAACTTTATTAGTTGTTTTACCAAAACCGGCTCCATCATCTTGCAAAGAATTAAGAACGATCAAATCTAAGTTTTTTTTCTGGATTTTCACCTTTGCATTTTCAATTTCATTTTCGGTTTCCAAAGCAAAGCCAATTAAAAACTGATTCTTTTTAATAGCCCCGAAAGAAGCTAAAATATCTTTTGTCTTTTCTAATTCAATTGAAAAACTATCAGGTGATTTTTTAATTTTATGAGTTGCTACTGTCTTTGGTCTATAATCGGCAACTGCTGCTGCAGCGATAGCTACATCTACATCGTCAAAATAAAAATGACACGCCTGATACATTTCTTCGGCTGAAACTACAGGAATAACTTTGATCAAAGTATGTTTTGCTTCAAATTTCGTTGGACCTGAAACTAAGATTACAGACGCTCCTAAATTTGCAGCGCAATTAGCGATATCATAGCCCATTTTTCCAGAAGAGTGATTCCCTATGAAACGAACTGGATCTATTGCCTCGTAAGTTGGTCCGGCAGTAATTAGTATTTTTTTGCCTTTTAGTGGCAATTTACTTTCTATATCGGCTTCTAAAAAAGCGATAATATTTTCGAGTTCTGCCATTCGACCTTCTCCAGACAAACCACTGGCTAACTCCCCGATTTCTGCTGGGATTATCGTATTACCAAATTCATTTAATGCTTTAAAACTTGCTATGGTTGAAGGATGCTTGTACATATCTAAATCCATAGCAGGAGCAAAATATACAGGACATTTAGCAGATAGATAGGTGGCAATAAGAAGATTGTCACAATTACCATTTGCCATCTTAGACATTGTATTTGCAGTAGCTGGTGCGATAACCATGATATCTGCCCAAAGCCCTAATTCTACATGGTTATTCCATTTTTCGTTCTCATCGTCTTGATTAAAAAAACTAGAGTGAACAGGATTTTTGGATAATGTCGATAAAGTGAGAGGAGTGACAAAATCCTTAGAAGCAGGTGTCATTATCACTTGGACATGTGCACCTGCTTTTATAAATAGTCTTACTAAAGATGCTGTTTTATAGGCGGCAATTCCACCAGATATTCCTAGCAAAATTTTCTTACCGCTTAAAACTGACATATAGTATTATTTAGTTGAATCTCTATGGTAAATTCTACCTTCTAACCATTCTTGAACCGCTAAAGCGTGTGGCTTTGGCAATTTTTCGTAGAATTTTGAAACTTCAATTTGCTCTTTGTTTTCAAAAACTTCTTCAAGACTGTCATTATATGTAGCAAATTCCTCCAGTTTTTCAGTCAATTCTTTCTTGATCTCTGAGTTAATTTGGTTTGCTCTTTTAGCCATAATGGTTATTGCTTCATACACATTACCAGTAGGTTCTTCAATAACGGTTTTATTATATGTTATTGTATTTACTGGAGCATTCGTCTTTTTTAAATCCATGACTTTATTTATTTAGTAAATTTTTGTAAATCTTGTTCAACTTTAGCTAACATAACGTTAGCTTTCTCTTTATATTGGCTATCTGCATTAAATTTCATTAAATTAGAATAAGCCGTTTTTGCAACATTTAATCTTTCTTCTTTCTTTGATTCTACACTATTGATACCTAATTGGTAAGCAGAATCTAATCTATAAAATAATGCATCTTCTTTATATTTCGTCCCAGGATAGTCGGCAATAAAATTATCCAATGCAACTAAGGCTGATTTATAATCCGAAATAGTATTGTACCCTTTAGCGTTTTCGTATACCTTTTTCTCTATTTTTTCAGTTAAAACCTTAACTGTTTCGTTCGCTTGAGACAAATATTCTGAGTTGGGATACGTATCAATGAAGGCTTGTAACTTATCTATTGCTTTGTTAGTATCTGTTTGATCTAAACTATAAACTGGTGATAATTTAGAATAACTATTTGCTCCTAAAAAAGCTGCTTCTTGCAGTTTTTCGCTTTTTGGATAACTAGAAACGAAGCTTTCAAATTGGTAACCGGCTAAATAAAATTGTTCTGTTTTGTAATAAGACTGTGCAAACATGTAAAAAAGTTTCTCAGCTTGTGGTTTCCCTCTATATGCAGGAGCAATTTGTTCAAAAAGTCGGATTGCTTTTGTGTATTTTCCTTGATCATACAACTTAGTTCCCATTTCAAACTTCACAGCTACATCATCCTTTTTTAATGCTTTTTGGTATTCATTACAAGAAGTAAAAAGAGCGATTAGGAGTACGAGAGATACAATTTTTTTCATTTTTTTATTTTTTATTAAAATCTCATGAATTGTTTACTATTCATAAAAAATCATACCAAAGTTTCGGTTGCAAATTTAGGTATTAATTTAGCTACTACAAAATATTTCTTTGCTTAAAAAAAAGCAGCATTTAAAAGGCCTATTTATCTATATTTTTGACAAATTCTGCTATTCTATTTTGTAAAGATTCATCTACTGCAACTAAAGGCAATCGAACAATATTCTCAGCAATACCAAGAGATTGAAACACTTGTTTAATTCCAGCTGGGTTTCCTTGCTCAAAAATCATATCAATACAATCCATTAAAAGGTATTGCAATTTATAAGCATCTTCTACTTTTCGATTTAACCCTAAACGAATCAATTCAGAAAATTGTTTAGGAAAACCTTGACCAATAACAGAGATTACACCCGCTCCACCTGCTAAAACCATAGGCAAAGCAATCATATCATCTCCTGAAATAACTAGAAAATCTTTTGGCTTATTTTTCAATAATTGAAGGGCTTGTACCATATCGCCAGCAGCTTCTTTTATAGCAACAATATTTTTAAAATCATTGGCTAAACGAAAAACAGTTGATGGCAACATGTTGCTCGCCGTTCTTCCTGGTACGTTGTATATTATAACAGGAATAGGTGAAGCCTGTGCAACAGCCTTAAAGTGCTGGTAAATTCCCTCTTGAGTTGGTTTATTATAAAATGGAGATACGGATAATATTGCTACAAATGCTGAAAAATCTCTCGTCATTAGTTCCTCTACAATCTTCCTAGTATCATTCCCTCCTACTCCAAGTACTAATGGTAAACGTCCATTATTTGCTTCAACAACTGTTTTTATAACTAATTCCTTCTCTTCTTGAGACAAAGTAGCGTTTTCTGCTGTTGTACCTAAGATTACAAGATATTCAATTCCTCCATCAACGGAAAAATTAACAATCCCTTTTAAAGCTTCAGTATCCACTGAAAAATCTTCTTTAAATGGAGTTACAAGAGCAACACCAGTACCTATTAATGATTGCATGTTAGATTATATTTTGTTTAATATTTTTAAATACCTAAATAATTCGTGAGTGAAAACTTTATAGTTCTCTGCATTTGTATTGATCATTAAATCATTCAATCTTTTATCTATAGATGAAAAACCAACTTTAAACCGTGCTTTAGAATCCTTTGTCAACAATAATAAAATGGCTTTCTCTACATCATAATAACTAATTAGCAAATCAAACTCTTTACTGACAAAATCATTTACTACTTCACTATTTATCGTGGCATTCCAATTTAAATCTTTGGAGCTAAAAGTAGCTTGCGAAATACTTTTGTTTTTTTTCAATCGATCTCTATAGACTATCACTTCTATATTAGTTGCTAAGATACCTTTTGATCGTAGTTCGTCCACCAATAGATTTATTTCAGAAAAATAACTCTCATCTATCAGTAAGCCTATGTTGTTAATTGTTCCGGAATCTAGACTGCTCTTTACGTTAAGCAAACTATTTTTTACCGTTTTTTTTACAGATAACTCTTTTATATAATTTAAAAACATACTATTTTTACTCGTTTACAAAATTAATTAATAAAGTCATATTATAAATGGTAAATCTAAAAAAGTATAATGAATTTTTAAAACTTTTTGTTATATTCTTAACATTTTTTTTTATTTTTTCTTGTACTAGTTCGCAACTGCATATTTCTAAAATAGAAGGCAAACAAATACCAATAACAAATAAAGAAAATCAAGTTATTGATATAGAGAATTATATCAGTCCTTACAGAGAAAAAATCAATAAAGATCTAGACCAAATATTGTCCTATTGTCCTACAACATTAGATAAAAAATCAATCAATAGACAAAGTTCCATCGGGAATCTATTGGCAGATGTTACTTTAAAGAAAGGGAATAAAGTTTTTAATGCACGAGAACATAAAGCAATTGATATTTGTTTACTCAATCATGGCGGTATTCGAGCCATACTTCCAAAAGGCAATGTAACAACTCGAACTGCCTTTGAGATAATGCCATTTGAAAATACTATGGTAGTCATTGCTCTTAAAGCAGCACAAATCAATGAAATTGTAGATTATTTTATTCGAGAAAAGCAACCACATCCATTAGCTGGATTGACATTTACAATTGATAAAAATAATTTACCTAAAAATATATTAGTACAAGGTAAGACTCTTGAAAAAGACAAAATTTATTATGTAGGTACTAATGATTACCTAGCTAATGGCGGAGATAACATGAATTTCTTTAAAAAAAGCGTAGCTACTTATGACCTAGATTATAAATTGAGAAACATACTTATCGACTATTTTACAGAAACGGACACTGTAGAATCCGTTTCAGACAGTCGTATCATAGTGGAATAATCAATTCCCTTAATTATACCCAATCCCTTTAGCCCCGATTGCAGTGGAAATCCTTTTTATCAGCCTTTTCGGCGGATAAAAAGATTGAAACGAAACGCGGGAAAAAGCTTCAAAAAAAAATCAATGAACAGAAGAGACTTTATAGAAAAAACAGTAGCAAGTACTGCAGCAGTAAGCTTAGGGCTATCCCTAACAAGCTTTACTACTCCTACCATAAAAAAAATAACTATTTTACATACCAATGATGTACATAGTCATATCGATCCTTTTCCTGCTGATGATCCTAGAAACCCAAATATGGGTGGCGTATCGAGGAGAGCTTCATTGATAGAAAAAATACGGACAGAGAACGAAAATGTATTACTGCTTGATGCTGGCGATATTTTTCAAGGAACTCCTTATTTTAATTATTATGGTGGAGAATTAGAATTTAAATTAATGAGCATGATGAAATATGATGCTACAACCATTGGTAATCATGACTTTGATAATGGAATTGAAGGATTGTATGCCCAGATGCCTCATGCTCAATTCGAATTTCTATCGGCTAATTATGATTTCAAGAATACCCTGCTGGATGGTTTTGTTCATCCTTATAAAGTATTTAATAAAAATGGCATTAAAATAGGCGTTTTTGGGATAGGGATTCAACTTGATGGGCTAGTTGATAAAAAAATGTACAAAGAAACCGTTTACAATGACCCTGTTGAAACAGCCCAAGAGATGGTGCGAATATTAAAAAAAGAGCAGAAATGTGATTTGGTGATTTGTCTTTCACATTTGGGTTATACTTACAAAAACGAACCTGATACCATTTGTGATTTAAAATTAGCAGCCCTCACAGATGATATCGACTTAATAATAGGTGGGCACACCCATACTTTTCTTGATAAACCCACTGTTACAAAAAACCGTTCTGGAAATGAAGTTTTAGTAAACCAAGTAGGTTGCTACGGGATAAATTTAGGTAGGATCGACTTTTATTTTGATTCGAATAAAAGAAAAGCTGCCGAAGGAAAGTCTATTCTTGTATAGCCGATATAGAATTTTTAAAATTTTTTCTTTCAAAAACAATAACAAATCTAAAAAAAGAATAATATACCATAACGTTTAATATCATGGCCACCGGTCTAAAAATTAAAGGGGCTAAATTACCTAGATAATATTTTTCTAGAAAAACTATAAAATATTGAACGACCGAAAATAAGCCATAAATTAAAAACCATGAGTTCTTAATCGTATCATTCATCACATAATTTGACAATACTATTCCACCAATAATTGAAATTAAGATATTTTGTATAATTAAAACATAATAACTATTCTCAGCTATTCCTGAGGAAATAGATAACAGATAGAAGAAGATAAAAATGAAAGGAATAACTCCTATAAAAACAGGGATCAAATCTTGAAGATTTATTAGCCTTGTAATATAATAAATCATCAATATCCGATGAATTAAGAAAGTTAAAAGTCCCATTAGCAGCATCTTTTCGGTATTTGGAATAAATAACACATTGGTAATTAAAGCAAAGAATATAATCCCAAAAAACAATACATTTCTCTGTGTTGAAATTTTCCAGTATAATACCATCAGTAGTATTGATAGTAATGGTTTAAAAATAAAAAGCAATAATTTACTACTGTAGAACTCGGCTAAAACCTCGACTAAAGCAATTGCGAAGTACAATACAGTTATGGATTTATCAAAATAATTATTATTTTTTACTATTTCCATTGCATTAGAATTTTAAACTTCATTAATTAAAAGTAAAAAATCATCCTCAGATAAAATAGGGATATTTAACTTAGTAGCTTTTTCTAGTTTTGCGGGCCCCATATTATCACCCGCTACAACATAATCCGTTTTCGCCGAAATTGAACTTCCTACTTTTCCTCCATTCTCTTCAATTGCTTTTTTTAAATCATCGCGAGAAAATTTAGAAAAAACACCTGAAACTACAAATGTTTTACCAATCAATTTATCTGAAGCGTTAGGATTTACCTTTTCAATTAGCTCAAATTGCACTCCATAGGCTTTAAGTCTTTCAATACTCACTTTATTTTCATTATTTTCGAAAAAATCAATGACACTTTGCGCTATTCGGTCTCCAATTTCGTCTACTAAAACTAAATCCATCACAGTTGCCTTACTTAAGGCATCAATGTTTTTGTAATGCTTGGCTAATTTTTTGGCTACAGTTTCACCTACAAAACGGATTCCCAGCGCAAATAAAACGCGTTCAAAAGGAATATTCTTCGATTCAGCAACTCCTTTTACAAGATTCTCAGCTGATTTTTGAGCCATCCTTTCTAATGGAAGAATTTGTTCTACTGTTAACTCATACAAATCGGCATAATTATGAACTAAATCATTATTAAACAGCAAAGCAACTGTTTCTCCTCCTAAGCCTTCAATGTCCATCGCTTTTCTTGAAATAAAGTGTTGGATTCTACCTATGATCTGTGGAGGACAACCATAAAAATTTGGGCAATAATGGTTCGCTTCACCTTCAGAACGAACGAGCTTTGTATCACATTCAGGGCAATGAGAAATATATAGTGTGGGTTCAGTTTGTTCCGGTCTTTTAGTAAGATCAACCGCTATAATTTTAGGAATAATTTCCCCTCCTTTTTCAACAAAAACAGTATCACCAACTCGAATATCTAATTTTTCAATTTGATCGGCATTGTGCAATGATGCCCTTTTTACGATAGTACCTGCTAACTGTACGGGCTCTAAATTAGCCACAGGTGTAATAGCCCCAGTTCTACCCACTTGATAAGAAATGGAATTTAATTTTGTTGAAACCTGTTCTGACTTGAATTTGTACGCGATAGCCCATCGCGGTGATTTTGCAGTATACCCTAATTCATCCTGATATTGAAAAGAATTAACTTTTACTACTACTCCATCCGTTTCATAAGGCAATTCATGTCTGTGCACATCCCAATATTCTATAAACTGAAAAACTTCTTCTAGATTGTTTGCTAATTTAGCTTCTGTAGGTACTTTGAATCCCCAATTTCTAGCAGCTTGCAATCCTTCGTATTGAGAACTAAATGGCAATTGATTTCCAATTAAAAAATAGAGTAAGCAATCTAAAGGTCTTTTAGCAACTTCAGCACTTTCCTTTAGTTTTAAACTTCCAGAAGCAGTATTTCTAGGATTAGAATAAGGTGTTTCTCCTATTTCAAGAAGATCTTGATTCATTTTTTCGAAACCAGCAAAAGGCAAAATAATTTCCCCTCTAATATCAAATTTTTCAGGGTAATTCCCTTGTAATTTTAACGGAATGGATCGAATTGTTTTAATATTATTGGTAACATCATCCCCTTGAAAACCATCTCCACGGGTCACCGCTCTTTTAAGTAAGCCGTTTTCATAAGTAATACTAATGGATGCTCCATCGTATTTTAGTTCGCAGGTATATGCTAAATCAACTTCTCCTAAAACTTTTTGTATCCGTATTTCCCAATCTAATAAGTCTTCTTTTGAATACGAATTATCCAAAGAATACATACGGTATTCATGAGGCACTGTCTCAAAATTCTTTGTGATGGTTCCGCCGACACGCTGTGTAGGTGAATTTTCATCAAAGTACTCTGGATGTTTATTTTCTAAATCTTGTAACTCTTTCAGTTTTACATCGAACTCATAATCAGAAATTAAGGGCTTGTCCAACACATAATAATTGTAGTTGTGTTGGTTGAGTTCTTCTCGAAAAGCTTGAATTTGATCTTGAATATCCATAAAAATGTAAAAGCTGAAATTTTGTTTAAAAAACAAATCTACTCTTTTTTTCTTATCAAATAAATACTAATTATCTAAATTAAGAGCATTTACAGATAATGCTTTTTATTCACTTTTCCCGTTAATTTTGATATGGCTTGTTGTAGCCAAAATCCTGTTTCCTATTAGCTTCCTTTCCAGAACGATTAAAATCGAGAAAAGTGGTACCAATAACTTATAATTTCTTGTTTTTTAATCAAATCAAACAACAACAGCTACTAATACCCCTATAACAAACTGCGCTATTGTATCAATAATACAACATGCCATTTATTTACCTTGTCCTACTTTACCATTATTGGAATACTTTTTCACTACCATTCTGGCAATCAGGCCTTCATATCTATAAGTTAACAATATTGATTTGTCACTAACCTATTTATTGCACATATTTTATTTTCTAAATATATAATTTCTCAAGAAGTTAAACTACTAATTTAAACTAGTTCAAATATTTTTTAACCTATCCCTACTTGCGTTAATAAAACATCAAATTGGTATTGCAAGTTTTCTTTCTGGAATGGATACGGCAGGTTATAGCATCAACAATTCTTCGGAAGCCGCTGTGAAACTTATTTTTGGACCAATTGAAAACATATTTACAATTGATACATTTTTCAATTCATAAAAATATTTTATATATAATATAATAAATATAAATAAAAATATATGCATAATTCTAAACAACTTTGTGAAAAATTTAAAAACTAAAAAAATGGAGCCAAACACAATCGAAAAAAAAATCACTTTTAACTTAATTGATAGTGCTTTTTTACCTACTGAGACCAATGAAATTATCAATCACATTGTTGATAAAAAAATAAATTTTCATGAATTGAAAAATTTTAGCGAGTCCATTCGAGTAGGAACAGCCAATGAAAATTCAGTTCAACGAATAGCAGCTTTACATTCGTTTAAAAATGAACTAGCCGATTTTATACTTAAATCAGTTGGCCCACATCAATTATTAAAAGTGAATGCAGTGATTACAATTGAAATAAATCAATAATTTAAAACAAAAACAATGTCTGAAAATGTTCTAATTTCAATTATTCTACTTTCACCACTAGCTTTTTTCATACTTGCAATCTGTAGTTATTTTACAAAATCAATTAGTATTCGTCTTATTAAAAAATCAAGCAATTTAGCTGCACTTTTTTACTTTATTATTTCAATTTATGCCGCAGTTTTAGTTTTTAAAAATGGCTTATTACAAACCAATTTACTTGGATTTCAAAAAATTGGAATTAGCTTTAGACTGGATACAATTGCAGTTTGTATGTTTGTCATGGTAGCCTTTTTGAGTTATGTAATAATAAAATTTAGTAATAACTATCTTGATGGCGACCAACGTCAAGGCATATTCTTTGGGCGTTTGGCTGCTACTATAGCCGCAGTACAATTATTGATTCTTTCAGGAAACCTGGGAATATTGTTCATTTCATGGGTACTCACTAGTATCTGTTTGAACAAACTACTTCTTTATTATCCGGATAGAATTCTGGCTAAAATCGCAGCTCACAAAAAATTTATTGTAGCAAGATTAGCAGATGTTGCTCTTTTAGTTTCATTTGTTTTATTGTATTCTACAATTGGAACAGGAAATCTGGAAGAATTATTTATAAAAATCCAAAGTTTAAATAGTAATCATGTAGTCCCTTTTAATGTCCAATTAGCAGCTTGTTTTTTAGCTATCTCTGCTTTATTTAAATCGGCACAATTCCCTGCTCACGGCTGGCTTACTGAAGTAATGGAAACACCAACTCCAGTGTCAGCTTTACTCCATGCAGGCTTACTTAATGCTGGACCCTTTTTAATCATTAGAATGGCATTTATATTTGAAACCTCTCAAATTGCTGGAACAATATTAATTATAATGGGCGGAATTACGGCACTTTTTGCATCCTCAGTCTATCTCACTCAAACATCTGTAAAAACTGCACTAGCTTATTCCAGTATTGCGCACATGGGATTTAGTCTTTTTTTGTGCGGAATTGGGTTTTATTCAGCTGCTATGTTACATATGGTTGCTCATTCTTTCTATAAAGCACATGCCTTTTTATCTTCAGGAGATTTATTTGAAAAAGAATTAAATCCTAACCTAAATAATATAGTGAATAAAAGAAAATTACACCAAGTTATACTAGCCTTTTTTGTGTGTATAACTTTAATTATACTGATTGTATCGAGTATTAAGATGAATTTTCAAGTAAGTGATGCAACTTTAATTTTAACCTCAATTGTCCTTTTAGGATTAAGCAGACTTTTGCTTGAAGCATTTTTACACAAGCATAGTTCAAACGTGGTAATCCTAATTTTATTAGCAATTGGATTGACCTGGTTGGCATTTTCTTACGGCGAATATCTAGCGCATTTTACTTTTAGCGGCGCAATCCCAGTTGAATCTAATTTGAGTAACACTCAAATTTATGCATCAATTTTCATAATAATTTCGTTTGCAATAGCACTCTGTTTGCAAGCCATAGTGCCTTTATTAAAAAATTCAGAAAAAGCATTCCACTTTTATGTACATCTCAAAAATGGGTTTTATACTAATAATTACTTTGACAAATTTGTTGGCGCTTTGAATATTGTAAAAAAATAGGAGTCCTATTCAGCTAACTACATTTTAATCAATCTTAAAAAAAGAAAAAAAAATGCAAACAGACACTTTGGTAGAAAAAAGCACCAAATCAGTTTTTAAAAATCAAATTTTACTTGATGAAAGAATATATAAAGTTTGTCAAAAAGTGGCTCCATTATGGACATTAGAAAATTTTGTTGCCGTAAATCCATATATGGGAGACGCCGACAAAAAATTTGCAAGTGTTGCACAAGAGCTAGCCTATATAGCTGAGATTAATTCTACAATGCCCACAGATTTCTATTTGGACAAAATTAAAACCAATGATATTGCCACACAAGACATTGAAAAAGCACTAAAATTTCATACCGCAAATGAAATAAAAAATGCCGGTGATTTTTTAAATAGTCTCAATAGTTGCAGTAATTCAAAACAATCTAAACTAGGTACTGTAATTGAAATTGCAAGTCACGTCAATCATAAAGATTGGCAACGTTTCGCTACCCAAAAAATGTCAGTTTGGTTTGCTTCTTATTTTGACCAAGCCAAAACACCATTGGGATATTTGCAAAAAAAAGAAAGTGTTTTCAGTTCATGGAAAAAAGAAGCTTTGATAGACAAAAGTCCTGAAATTGCAGGATTGACAGGTTTTAAAAAAAATGTAAAAAACATTCCTAACGAACCTCTGCTAGCCATTGAATATACTTTATCTGTTTTAGGACTGAAAGACAAGGCTGCTTCCTTTTTTCTGCAGCGAGTGTTAATGAATTTGAATGGATGGTCAGGTTATGCCGCCAAATTAGATTATGAAGCACGACTAGAAAATAAAAAAACAAGTAATGTTCTTGAAATTTTAGCCGTCTTAACAAGTTGGGAACTTTGTGTCTTTTTATCACTACAAAGCAATGCATTGGAGCAGGCTTGGAAAAAAACTGTATTCAATTTTGAAAAGATAGAGGAAGACAATATCTTTAGTCAAAAAGTACATCAAAATATCATTCTACAGGAGGCTCTAAATTTTTCAATACAAAGAAAATTAATCACAAAATTTAACGCTCCTCAACCACCTACAAA
>CAWURM010000127.1:0-6477 GCA_963924965.1 uncultured Flavobacterium sp. | reverse complement strand
TGAAAATCACTCAACTGCAATTGATTTTCCTTACCATCACCAGAAAAAATCACTCTATCTTCTTGTAAATAATAGTCTTCAAAGATTTGTTTTTCAATTAATGCTTTTACAATTCCAGAAGTTGAATTAGCCGTATCAACTAATTGCTTTACAGTTATAGGTTTCTTTTCAGTAGCCAAAAGCTGAAAATAAGTTAGTACAATTTCTTTTTGTTTATTCGCGTTTTTTAATGTGTCCAATAATTCTCCAAGACCACTGTTCGAATTGTATTGTGACTGCAATCGAATATATCGAACCAACTTAGGTTTATAATTTTCCACCATTTCCTCTTGAAGTGCGAGGATTCCACCATCAATCATTTTTTGAATAATGGGAAAAATATTTTTTTTATTTAAAATTGAAACTATCTCATTAATTTTAAGAGAAGATTGAAGTTCTAAAGCCTGAAAAATTAAATATTCATCATCCGAAAGCACCGTTTCATCGATAAAATCATTTGTCTTTTTTGAAATTATAGTTTCACTCTCTAACAACAAAGCGCTTGGCATCGCGCCACGATAAACATCTCCAATGGCGCACATGTAATAAGTAGCAATCCATTGCCAATGGGTTATTTGAATTTCGGTTACAATGGGTCTTTCATCCAGGATTTGATGAATTTCTTTAGCTTCATACAGCGTTGGCTTTTCTTGATGTTTATCAATAACTAGCGCGGTATAAATTTTATTTTTACCAAAAGGAACTGCCACACGCATTCCTTTTTTAATATAATCATACTCGAATTCCGAAACGCAGTAGGTAAAGGTTTGTGCAAGAGAAAGAGGTAAAATAACTTCGACGAAAAAATGCATTCGATAAACTGTTGTGTGATTAAAAAAAATAAAAACTATTTAACTCTATACCAATACTGGGTTCTCCCTAATAATGCAAAACCAATATAGCCCCGAATTTTAAGCTTATCATTGCTCTGTAATACGATATAACATTTATAAACATTTCCGTTTTTTGGATCCACTATTTTTCCCGAATTATATTCGTTTCCATCTTTCAAAAGCCCTTTGAGTATCGTCATACCAACAATTGGTTTCTTTGTGTCCTCTCCATCACAATTATGACAAAGATCGTTCTTATGTGCTTTATCTAGAATTTCAATTACTTTACCATAAACCTTTCCTGATTTTTCGTAAATTTCAATAATTGCTTTAGCTTCACCTGTTTCATCATCGATAGTTTTCCATTTACCAGTTACAGTGTGATTTTGCGCATAAAAAAAAGTAGTAATAAACAGCGCTATTATTGAGATTGTATTTTTCATGACTACGTATTTAAAATTGAACAAAAAAAGTTTTAAATCGCTTATTCGATTAAGAATAAATGAAAGCTGAAGTACATTTCAATGCACACCACTATAAAGTTAGTTAAATTATCTGAGCTGTTTTATTGCTATCATTTTTCTTTTTCAATTTATTAATCGCTGCATTCAATTCAAAACCAAGTAACAGTATCATGCAGTTTATCCAAATGTAAAACATTACGATTAACAAGGTACCAATAGAACCATAAAGTTGATTGTATTGCGAAAATCGGATTACCCAGATCCCAAAGAAATAAGAAATAATAATGGTTAATAAAGTTGTGAAAACGGATCCGATAGAGATAAACGCCCTTGATTTATCATGTTTTGTTCCGAACTTGAATAAGACAGAAGTTGTAATTAAAATCATCAAAATTAAAAAACCATACCTACCCATAACGATTAACGGAATTTTATCATTTAAAACCTGATGCGCATTTAACTTTTGGATAAAAACCTCAAAAACCACGATTATGGCAACTGTCAATATTAATAAAATGGATAGTAAAACTGACATACCCACTGCTACAAAATATTGTTGAAAAAAACCTCTTTTCACTAATACATGACGGGAGGTTTCAAACCCTCCTAAAATAGCATTCAAACCATTAGCCATCAATAAAATAGACAATAAAAAACCCCAAGACAACAAACCTGAATGACTGTTGTGCAAAATGTCATCAATAATGTTTGCAATGGCATAATAAGTGTTTGGCGGCACGCCTTCAGATACAAATTTCAAAAAATCATCTTGAAAACCTTCAATAGGGATGTAAGGAATAAGGTTTAGGATGAATAAAGCAAATGGGAACAATGCCATAAAAAAACTAAAGGCAATTGAACCTGCTCGATTTGACAAAGCACCTTCGGCAATTCCTATTCCATATAATTCCACTAAGTCATAAAGAGTCAACCCTTCTAGCCAAGGTAATTTTACCTTTTTTAGATATTTTGCTAAACCCCGTAATATTGGTATCTTTTGAATACTTTCTTCTATTTCTGCTGACATTGAATATAATTCACTTTAAAAATTGTGTCTTTAACTAACCAGAATGCTATTTATATCGCTTTTAAACTCAAATCCATATTATAAATAGAATGTGTTAAGGCCCCAGACGAAATATAATCTACTCCACATTCCGCATAATCTCTAATGGTATCTTCATTAATATTACCTGACGATTCTGTTAGACAGGAATTACCAATCAAAGTTACTGCTTTTCTTGTTGTATTATAATCAAAGTTATCTAGTAGAATTCTATAAACTCCTTTACAAGCTAATATTTCTTCTACTTCTTCTATATTTCTCGCTTCAACGATAATTTTCAAATCACGATTTTCTCTCATTAAATATTCTTTTGTTTTAGCAATTGCCAACGAAATTCCGCCAGCAAAATCTATATGATTGTCTTTAAGCATGATCATATCATAAAGGGCAAAACGATGATTCTCTCCCCCACCTATTTTTACAGCCCATTTTTCAGCTACACGAAAACCAGGAGTTGTTTTACGCGTGTCTAATATTTTAGTTTTGGTTCCTTCTAATAATTTCACATAGTGATTAGTCTTGGTTGCTATCGCGGACATTCTTTGCATCGAATTTAGAACCATTCGCTCTGCTTTTAAAATCGACTGAGAACTTCCTGAAACATGAAAAACCACATCGCCATACTTAACAGCTGATCCATCTTCGATAAAAGTTTCTATTACCATTCTTGGATCTACAAAGTTAAATATCATTTTTGCAAATTCAACTCCTGCGATAATCCCTTCATCTTTGACATACAGTTTCGCTTTTCCTTGCGCTGATTCCGGAATACATGCTAATGAACTATGATCACCATCACCCACATCTTCACGAATAGCATTTGAAATTAATAATTGTAACTCGTCTTTAAATTGTGCTTGGCTAATCATTTTAATAGTAATTTTTATAATGCTAAAGTAGAATATTTTTGTTGATTTAAAAATTAGTTTCAATTTCAAATTCAAACTGAATAAATGTAATAATTATACGTTTTTAAGTTTTTGTACATTTGCGTAGTTTGAAAAAAAGTATTTTTCGTCTAAAAATTAAACTTGTTTTTCCTTTTCAAATAAAAAAGAGTGATGACTCTTTTACTTCTTAATTACCTCATACATGCAAAAAATAAAAACAATATAGTATCGTCTATGTGTAAATCTGGAGCAACTTTTTAGTAACACAAAACTATCAGGTATAATGTCCCCTGCAAAGAGATGTATCGGGTACTTACTGATGCAGCAGTAATAGCAGAATCAGTTGCACAAAAAACTATGCCTTTTGTTTTGCAAACTATTTGAGATGATTTTTATGTGTAATATAGAATTATCGCTTGTAGTAAAGAACCTAAGAAGCAAGCAGTAATTTACTATAATTTACATCAAAATATACAAGATGTTTGTAATGAAAGAAATATTGAAATTATGTCACCTCATTATCGTGCGGCAAGAGATGGAAATAGAACATCAATACCTGAAAGCTACTTAAATAAAAATTACAAAACTCCTCCTTTCAATGTCAATTTTAAAAATGACAATGGTCTTTAACTGCCTTTTAATAAAGGAAGATTAATTTAAATTATTTAAGTAGTGTACTATTTTTGACTATCTATAAAATTAGACAAGCTCTAAAGTGACAGGCGCTTTGATTTTTTTTGTTCTTTTTATAGCTTACATTTGCTTCAATTTTTGACCTAAAAAGACGATTACCCTCCATTGAAATGGATCACTGATTTTCTTTACTATAGTACAAAATTAACACCTTAAAAAATACTAACATGAAGTTGTTTTACACATTAATTTTTTCAGCTTTACTACACAATAGTTATTCTCAATCATCTGTAAATCAATATTTTGAAAAGATTAGAAATAATGAAGCAGCATTGACTGCATTCTTTTCTCAAATGCCAAAAGGAGGCGATTTACACCATCATTATAGTGGTTCTATATATGCAGAACCTTTACTTGAAGATGCTATTTTAGCAAATTTCTATTTAAATACGTCCACTATGGAAGTACTTAAAGAAAAGCCTTCAACTGGAAATTGGGAACTTTTTTCCACATTAAAAAGTCGTGGCGAATTAGATAAATTCAAACAAAAGATCATGGAAAAATGGTCTGTAAAAGACTATAACCATGTTGACTATCCTTCTGATAAATTATTTTTCGAGTCGTTCGGAAAATTTAGCCCTGCTATTGTTGGAAATTTTGGACAAGGATTATTAGAATTAAAAAATAGAGCAATTACTGAGAATGTTAGTTATATAGAAACACAATTATCTACAATTCCTTCCAATATTAAAACGGAGGATTTGATAAGTTTTAATACTAAATTAAGGGCATTAGCAATGAATCGAGATGAGGCAGGAGTTAAACAACTTCTCGATTCTGTTTATGGCACTTTATTACAAAGAGACGCTGCTGTTTATGCCGAAGATTTTAATACCGGTTTTGTTGCCAAGTTACATAATGATCTAAAAATTGATAATGATCGTTTCACGATGCGTTATCAAAATTTTGTACTGCGTTTTATGGAACCTGTTGATTTATTTAAAAATTTAGTTGTTGCTTTTATTTCGGCAAATACGAGTCCGCTGATGGCTGGTGTTAATATTGTATCCCCAGAGGATGGTGAAACCTCTATGAAAGATTACTGGCTGCACATGGTGATGTTCAACTATTGCCATTCTCAATTTCCAGCCGTAAAATATTCCATGCATGCAGGAGAACTTACCTTAGGATTAGTTCAGCCCGAAGATTTAACTTGGCACATAAGAGATGCTGTACATGTTGCTGGTGCGTATCGTATAGGGCATGGGGTAGATATGGCCTACGAGGAAAAATCGTATGACCTGTTACGTTTTATGGCAAAAAACAGTATTGCAATCGAAATAAACTTAGTAAGTAATGAATTTATTTTAAAAGTAAAAGACAATCGCCATCCTATTAGTTTATACAAAGAATTTGGAGTTCCAATAGTAATCAGTACTGATGATGCTGGAATTTTAAGAACAAACATGACTGAACAGTATGTATTACTTGCCAAAAGATACAAAGATGTTTCTTATGCTACTATTAAGCAATACGTTTACAACAGTCTTTACTATAGTTTCATTAAAGACGAAGGAGTGAAAAAGAAATTAATAGAAAATCTTGATTTACGATTTAAAAATTTTGAAGCAAATTTCACTTCTAAATAAGGCTATACATCCGTTTTAAAACCTTTAAAAAATGAATATTAAACTCATCGCAATCGGTAAAACTGATAACAAAGCTTTACAATCTTTAATTGACGATTACACCAAGCGTTTGTCGTTTTATATCAAGTTTGATTTAGAGGTAATACCAGATATCAAGAATGTAAAAAACCTATCAGAAAGCCAGCAAAAAGAAAAAGAAGGCGAATTGATTTTGTCAAAAATTACCCCTACAGACCAACTTATACTACTGGATGAAAATGGAAAGAATTTCTCTAGTGTTGGATTTTCTGATGAATTACAAAAGAAAATGAATTCTGGAGTAAAAACTTTAGTATTTGTTATTGGTGGTCCTTACGGATTCTCGGATACGGTTTATGCTAAGGCAAAAGGTAAAATATCGCTGTCATTAATGACTTTTTCCCATCAAATGGTACGTTTGTTTTTTATTGAACAATTGTACCGCGGTTTTACAATTTTGAGGAATGAACCGTATCATCATCAGTAAAAAAATTCGTTTAAGGTTTTCTTTCTTTAAAATTCAGAGATGAATTCTTGAGGTACTTCTTTATTAAAAGTGTCTAATTCTTTTATTAAAATTTTAATTTGTAAATATTCTTCAAAGTTCATGTTTTTGTCAAATACTAATAGGATTTTTGGATTGATTGCATAATTAATACTTTGGATATAATCTACAACTTCATTTGTTTTCATTGATAGATTATCAACTATAATCGAATCTGATTTCTTTTTAAAACTCAAAATTAATCCTCCACTATACGGCTTTCCTATTTTATAATACACATTGGTAAAAGGAATAAAAGCCATATTCTTCCCTATACTATCGGCATACGAGTAGTAGTTTTCAGCTTTTTCATTTTTATGTGCTTTTTCTTTTCGCTTCTT
>CAWURM010000126.1:0-4326 GCA_963924965.1 uncultured Flavobacterium sp. | reverse complement strand
CCCGAAACTGCAGCTCTTTCGGCATCTGTACGCAAATCAATATGAATTTCTGAACATGGTCCGCAAGGTCCTTGATCTCCCATTTCCCAAAAATTATCTTTTTTATTTCCAAGAATGATTCGGTCTTCAGGAACAAATTGTTTCCAAATATCAAAGGCTTCTTGATCAAAAGGCACATTCTCTGCTTCGTTTCCTTCAAAAACAGAAACATACAAACGGTCTTTATCTAACTTTAAAACTTCAGTTAAAAATTCCCAAGCGAATGGTAGCGCTTCTTTTTTGAAATAATCACCAAAAGACCAGTTTCCTAACATTTCAAACATGGTATGGTGGTAGGTATCAAAACCTACATCTTCAAGGTCATTGTGTTTACCAGAAACACGAAGACATTTTTGCGTATCGGCTATTCTATTACTTTTTGGTGTGGCGTTTCCTAAAAAATATTCTTTGAACTGTGCCATACCAGAGTTGTTAAACATCAATGTAGGGTCATCTTTAAGAACAATAGGAGCTGAAGGAACAATTAAATGCCCCTTGCTTTGAAAAAATTCTAGAAATTGTTTACGTACGTCTTGTGATTTCATTGTTTTTATTTAAATATTTAAAGATTCAAAAATGTAAAAGATTACCTAGTATTGAATTTTTCAATCTTTTAATCATTCAATCTTTTAATTTCTTTTGCCCCAGATAGCAGTGAAAAGCTTCGCGATTTTGAAATTTATTTTTTCTTGAGATGGCAGAGCGACCAAAGGAAGCTCCTGCCAGCGCATTAGAAAAAAAGATTTCAAGATGGGAACTTGAAACGAATAGCTGGAATAGGCACATTATTTTATTTATTCCTGAAAAAAGGGTAGAACAACTGAAACATTTCTTAAATTTGTTCGACTAACATTTTACAATGTGCAAAAATAGGGTATTTTAAAACATGGCGAAAGTAAAATATTATTACGATTCCGAAAATCTAGCATATCGAAAAATAAAAACAAAAAAAAGATGGAAATTTGGTTTTGCCGTCTTGTTTTTAGTGGCTTCAGCCTTGTTTGGAGTTTTGAGTTTTGTGATTTTATTAAACACCCCTTACTTTGACACTCCAAAAGATCGCTTGCTAATGCGTGAAATTGAGAATTTAAAACTGAATTACGCTGTTTTGAATAAAAAAATGGACCAAGTTGATGATGTTATTGAAGCTATAGAAGACCGCGACAATAATTTGTACCGCACCTATTTCAATACTGCCCCAATTCCAGAAGAAGAACGAAAATCAGGTTATGGCGAAGTCAATAGATATGTGACGCTGGAAGGCTACAACAATACGCAACTGGTTTTAAATACGACAAAAAGAATTGATATTTTAAGCATAGAACTGGCCATACAATCTAAATCACTTGACTATATTTTAAAATTAGCTAAGGAAAAAAATAAGTTACTGGCATCTATTCCTGCCATTCAGCCAGTACGAAATGAAAATTTAAAACGCATGGCATCTGGTTTTGGCTACCGAACAGATCCCTTTACCAAAGCTCGTAAAATGCATGAAGGAATGGACTTTACAGCCAAAACGGGTTCACCAATTTATGCCACAGGGGATGGTGTTATAGCGGAAGCCAATAGTAATGCATCTGGTTTTGGTAATCATGTGGTGATTAGGCATGGTTATGGATACGAAACATTGTATGCGCATCTAAGTAAATACAATTGTAGAGCGGGACAAAGAGTGAAGCGTGGAGACATTATAGGCTATGTAGGAAGTACAGGGAGATCAGAAGGTCCTCATTGTCATTATGAAGTGCATAAAGACGGTAAAGTGGTGAATCCACTTAATTTTTATTACGGAAATATATCAGCAGTGGAATATGTAGCCATATCAAAACTAGCCAACCAAGAGAATCAATCTCTGGATTAAGAAATCGGAAAAATTGTTTAATTAGAATTATTTGACATTAAATTTTAAACTAAAAATGCATATAGAACTCTCAAAAGATAAAAGATATTATAGCATTGGTGAAATCGCCAAGGCTTTTAACGTCAATGCATCCTTAATTCGTTTTTGGGATAGTGAATTTGATATTCTAAAACCGAAGAAAAATGCCAAAGGAAATAGAATGTTTACTCCAGAGGATGTAACCAATTTACAACTCATTTACCATCTCGTAAAAGAAAGAGGATTTACACTGGAAGGCGCCAAAACCCATTTGAAGGAAGGGCAAAAGAAAACTTTGGATAAATTTGAGATTATTAGAAAATTAGAAACCATACGAACACAATTAACAAATATTAAAAATCAACTTTAAAATTAAATAAACATGAAAAGATTTTTGCCTTGGATTATCGGAGCCGTTATTATTTTAGGAATTTATAGCTGGGCTAGTGGAATTTATAATAACGCAGTGACACTTGAACAAGATGTAAAAGAAAGCTGGGGTAATGTTAACACAGCGTATCAAAGAAGAAATGACCTTATACCTAACATCGTTAGTACTGTAAAAGGATATGCTGAGCATGAAAAAAGCACTTTAACTGCTGTAATCGAAGCTAGAGCGAAAGCCACTGCTGTAACGATTGACCCAAGTAAAGTAACTCCAGAACAATTGGCAGCTTTTAATTCAGCACAATCTGGTGTTTCTTCTTCTTTATCTAAATTATTAGTAAGCGTAGAACAATATCCAAATTTGAAAGCGGATGCCAGTTTTATGAAATTACAGGATGAGTTAGCAAGTACAGAAAATCAAATTTTAACGGCTAGAACCCGTTTTAACGAATCTGTTAAGCCATACAACAACAATATCAATACTTTTCCAAGAAATATTTTAGCTGGGCTATACGGTCTTAAAGAAAAACCATATTTTGAAGCGGTTGCTGGTGCAGAAAAACCGGTAGAAGTAAAATTCTAAAATTAATTTATTTTTTTGATTACCGATTTTTGATTGTTGGATTACTACTCCTTTAGTCAAAAATCGGTATTCTTCATTCCAAAACAATTTCCATGTCAAAAGTAGAAGATTTTTTAACTCAAGAAGAAGAACGCGAAATTGTGGAAGCGATTCGTTTGGCCGAAAAAAATACGTCTGGAGAGATCCGAATTCATCTCGAAAAAACGACAGAATTAGATCCTTTTGATCGAGCGCTAGAAGTTTTTAATGAATTAAAAATGGACGAAACCCAACTTAAAAATGGCGTTTTAATCTACCTAGCCGTAAAAGACAAAACCTTTGTCATTTGTGGTGATCAAGGAATTAATGATATTGTTGAAAATGATTTTTGGGATAGCACTAAAGACATTATGGTTGCGCACTTTAAAAATGGTAATTTCAAGCAAGGTTTGATTGACGGTATTTTAAAAGCGGGCGAAGAACTAAAGAAACATTTTCCATGGGCTGAAGATGATACGAATGAATTATCAAACGAAATCTCAAAAGGACAATGATTTTACAAAAAAAGAACACACCCTTTTCTCTTAAGCTACTGATTTGTTTTTTGATTACTCAAATAGGTTTCGCACAATACACTATTCCGAAAGTACCTAGTGTACAAACCTCGGTTTATGATTACGCGAACTTACTGAGTGGGTCAGAAAAAGCACAATTAGAAGAAAAATTAATTCATTATTCGGACACTACAACCACTCAAATCGTTGTTGTCACTATCGAAAGTTTGCAAAACGAAGACATCAGTCAGCTAGCAACTAAGTGGGCGCATACTTGGGGAATTGGTGGAACAGCAAAAGACGATAATGGCGTTATTATTTTAGTGGCTAAAGCTGAAAGAAAAATTGCCATTATGCCCGGTTACGGATTGGAAGATCGATTAACAGCGGGAATTGGAGGAGAAATAATTAGAAACATTATTACACCCGAATTCAAAGCTGGAAGTTATTACAATGGCCTAGACAAAGGAACGGACGCTCTTTTTGACGTTTTCAAAGGAAAATACAAAGGGGAACGGAAAAAAAATAAAGGAAAAGACTTTCCTATTTTACCCTTTATCGTCATCATCATCATTATCCTTGTTCTTATTTCTAAAAACAAAGGTGGCGGTGGCGGCAATTCCGGAAACCGTGGCGGCGGCGGACCTAGTTTACTAGATGTCATTATCCTTAGTAGCCTTGGACGTGGCGGAGGTGGAGGCTTTGGCGGGGGTTCATCAGGTGGTGGATTTGGCGGCGGAGGCGGTGGCTTCGGTGGCGGATTTGGCGGCGGAGGTTTCTCTGGCGGAGGTTCTAGCGGAGGCTGGTAATCCTAATTTTAAAAATTATTAAATAAAAAAAGTGAGTACTGTTGTACTCACTTTTTTTATGATTTATCAAGTGTTATTTTCAATTTATCTTAC
>CAWURM010000125.1:0-26824 GCA_963924965.1 uncultured Flavobacterium sp. | reverse complement strand
CTGGATTATAGAAGTGAGTGTTATCGTATTTGACAGCCAATTTTTGATGGCTCTCTGCCAAGGAGTACCAAACAGGGTTGTCTAGTTTATGTTCATTGCTCATTGATGTATTTTAATAATTTTCTATAAAATAAGTTCCATTAGTTTTTTATTCAACTACAAATTATTCAATAGGTAAACTCTCTATTTGTCCCCATTCCGTCCATGAACCGTCGTAAACAGCTTTTGCTTGTGTATGACCAATCAGTTCGTAGGCTATTAAATCAATGCAAGCTGTCACGCCAGAACCACAAGTGAACAGTAAGGGTTTGTCGAATTTTGGAAGTATTTTGGTTAGTTCTGCTTTAGGTAAAAATTTACCGTCATGTAAAAGACTAGTGTAGGGAATATTGATCGAACCCGGAATGTGTCCGCTACGCAATCCCACTCTTGGTTCCTTAGTTTCTCCAGTAAAACGATCGCTAGAACGTGCGTCAATCAATAGGGATTCTTTCAAGTTGATGTTAGAGAGAATTTCTTCCTTGGTTTTTACTAAATCAGGATTAAAATTAGATTCAAAATTACCAGTTTCGTAGTTTCTTTTTTCAATGGTTTCTACCGGTAGATTTTCTTTTGCGTAAGCGGGTAATCCACCGTCTAAAACCCAAACGTTCTTATGTCCCATAATGGTAAGCAACCACCACGCTCTTGGGCTGGTGTATATACCAATACTGTCATAAACTACAATTTTACTGCTATTATTGATGCCTAGTTTTCTAGCCGCTTCTGCAAAAGCTTCAGGATGAGGTAATGTATTAGGCAAGGGATTAGTCGTGTCGCTAAAATCATTTTTAATGTCAAATATTCGCGCTCCTTTTATTTGGACATTTTCTAAAGTGGATTCTTCCTTGGTTTGAATTCCTTTTTGAGAGGCATCAAGTATAATTAAATCAGCGTCATCAAGATGTTCTTGGAGCCAACTCACAGAGACTATTGGGTTTTTCATTTAAACTCTTTTAAAAACTTTTTTATCGTAAAAGTAAGAAATAATTAGTAAGCTCATGGCAATAATAGAAGGGATGTATCCGCCATCTTTTGCATTTATGTGTGCGCTGAAAGCCAAGAGGAAATCATAGAAAAAACCAGCATAAGCCAGCTTTTTTAAGAAAATAGATTTGTTGGTCAAAATAACTATAATCCCTAAAAATTTGGCTGTAGCCAGAGGATAAATGATATAAACAGGGTATCCCAAACTTATAAATAATTCCTGTACCGCAGCATTGTTGAAGACAAACATGCCAGCAGACATGAGCATCATTGCTGATAATAATCCCGTGGCCATCCAATACACAATTTTGTTTGTATTTTTCATCTTTATAATTTTAAATAATTGATAATCAATAAATTAAATCAACATATAAAGGTAGTTATAATTTTTTTAAACGCTTATGCCATTTCCAAATTTCAATCCAAAGCACTGAAACACAACTTACAGCCATACAAATCCCAATTTGATGTAATTGCAGAGGAAGTACATCAAAAAAATTGGCAATTGGACTGATGTATAAAATCAATCCAAGCATTACTATCGTAATCGAATTGACAAACACCATCATAGTATTTTTATTTTTTAAAGAATAAAAAACCGAATAATAAAAGGAACGATTCACAAGCGATAAAATGATATTAGATAAAACTAAAGTGGTAAAAACCATCGTTCTTGTTAAATTTTCGTTTCCCCCATTTTGAATGGTTAATTGGTACACAAATAAAATACCAAGCGTGATTACTAGTCCTTGAATAATGCTGATTCCCATTTCTTTAAGCGATAAAAAAGTGCTGCCTAACTGCCGGGGTTTTTGTTTCATGCTGTTTTTTTCAGCGGGCTCATTTTCATAGACAATCGAGCACATAGGTCCCATTACTAATTCCAAGAAAATCACATGAACCGGTGTGAATATGTTGGGATAAATCCAGCCCAAAAATAATGGAAGTGAAACCGTTAGAATAATAGGGATGTGTATAGAAACGATATATTGTACTGCTTTTTTGAGATTAGTATAAATGCGTCTCCCTGCCGCCACAGCCACGATCATTTTTGACAAATCATCATCGACAAGAATCAAGTCGGCAGCAGCTTTGGCAATTTCTGTCCCTTTTTTCCCCATTGCAATTCCTATATGGGACGCTTTTAATGCTGGCCCATCATTGACACCATCTCCCATCATCGCTACCACTTGATTGTCTTTTTTTAGTGCTTCGACTACAGCCAATTTTGCTTCGGGAAACATACGGGTCATAAGTGTGCTGTTGTGAATACTTTGCAATCTACTTGACTCGTCTAGATTCATGATCTCTCCGCCTTCCATTACAGTATCAGGATTTTTAATACCCGCCATTTGTGCAATAGCTTTTGTTGTAACGCTATTGTCGCCAGTTATCACTTTTACTTGAATACCTGCTTCATAGAATTGTTTGATTACACTGTCAATGTTCGGTTTAGGAGGATCATAAAAAATCACTAATCCAATAAAATGAAAAGGAAGGTCTTGCTGATTGGACGGGAAGTCATTTTCCAAAAAATTAGAAGATGCCACACCTAGAATGCGATAGCCCTTAGCAGCGAGTGTTGTAATGGTGTGTTGAATTGTGTTTTTCTCTTCTTTGTTTAGATTTGAAACTTGCAGTAGGGCTTCAGGACCTCCTTTGGCTGCAATAATTCGCTTTCCTTCTTTATTTTGAAAAACATGAGTCATCATGGGCGGTTTTCCGTCGAGAGGGTACTCATGAATCATAAAGAAATCTCTTCGAGCATCAGTATTTGTGGTTGCCTCGTATTCTTGATGTAACGTTTTTTCCATGGGGTCAAAAGGAACGGGCTCACTTGCCCACATTGCCATTTCAATTACTTTAGCTGCTTGTGGATTGTTCCAATTGTCTTTTTCGAATAATTGATTGGTAGAAAAATCATAAACAGATTGTAAACTCATTTTGTTCCTAGTAATTGTGCCTGTTTTATCCGTGCAAATTACAGTGGCACTTCCTAACGTTTCTACCGTTCTTATTTTTTTTACAATAACACCTTCTTTCATCAATCGCCAGGAGCCCAATGCCATAAATGTGGTAAATGCAACCGGGATTTCTTCAGGTAAAATGGACATGGCCAAAGTCAGTCCTTTAAGCAAACTATTCAATAGATCATTTGTTTTCCAAAAATAAACACCCCAAACTAGTAAGAAGATAGCAATACCAATAATAGCCATTCCTTTTACAAATTTTTCAATTTGAACTTGTAGTGGTGTGGGTTGGTCTTTGATGTTTAAAATGGAATCACCTAGTTTTCCAACTTGGGTTTCGGCACCAATTTGCGTTGCTTTATAAACGGCTAATCCTGATGCTACCAAGGTGCCACTATACACGGTTTTTTTATCTGTTTTCTCCGATTTAAAAACGGCGTATGCTTCGCCAGTAAGGCTGGATTCATTTACTGAAAAATCATTACTGTGCACAATTTCCCCATCTGCATTGATGGTATTACCCTCTTCTGCAATGACTAAGTCATTCATTACTATTTCTCGTGTGGGAATTTGTAGTGCAAGGCCATTTCGTAATACGGTACTCAATGGTTCGTTTAATTTCTCCAAGGCTTGCAGGGCTTTTCTGCTTCGATTGTCTTGATAAAAGGAAATTCCAGATACAGCTACGATTGCGGCTAGCATAAAGAAAGCCTCGCTATTTTCGCCTAAAATAAAATAGATAATCGCAACTGCTATTAAAAGTAGGAGCATGGGTTCTTTGAATAAATCAAATAGAGCCAACCACCATTTGTATTGCTGTTTTTGAACCTGTTCATTGTTTCCAAATTGTACTCTAGAAGCAATTACTTCAGTATCGGTTAGGCCAGTGATATTTTTTGGAATATTGATTTCTTTTGACATGGTATGAATTAGGTGGATGTTACTCAAAAATAAATTATTACTTTAGACCTTAAGGAAGCTACTTTTCGGCTTTGTCTTTTGGGATCAGGATAAAATAAAGGAAAATGAAAACACTAGAGATTCCAGTAACTATAAAGGTCGTATTCGCGCCAAATTGATACCAAATTAAACCAGCCAAGGAACTAGCTAACATGGTGAAAATACTTTGAAAGGCAGCATAGGTACCAATAGCTGTGGCAGTATCTTTTTTGTCCGTGATATTGCTAATCCAAGCTTTAGAAACACCCTCCGAAGCCGCAGCATAGATTCCGTAAAGGGAAAATAAGCCAATAAAAACAATACTACTAGAATTAAATCCCATTCCGAAATAAACAACAGAAAAAATAGCTATGCCAAATAGCAGCATTTTTTTCAATCCAATTTTATCAGCTAAAATGCCTAATGGAAAAGCAAAAATGGCATAAATTAAATTGTAAAAAATATAAAGTCCAATTACAGCAGTATCGCTTAATCCCGATTGTTTTACTTTCAGCAAAAGAAAAACATCAGAACTGTTAAACAAAGTGAAAGCAAGTAGGCCGATGACTACTTTGCGATAGAGTTCTGGACTGGTTTTCCAATACTTTAAAAAGGAAAAAAAAGGAGTTGGTTTTGGATTTTTAATAATCGTTCTCGATCTTTCCTTTAATAAGAAGGAAGCGATTATTGCGAATAAACCCGGAATAAAGGCAATGTAAAAAAGTGTTTTGTAATCTTGAGGATAGTAATAGAGAAAGCCCAATGCCAATGAAGGGCCCAAAACGGCGCCTAATGTATCCATAGAACGATGAAATCCAAATATCTTTCCTTTGGTTTCATCAGTAGCTTCATCTGATAAAATGGCATCCCTAGCCCCGGTTCGAATTCCTTTCCCAATGCGATCAATAGTTCGCGCAAAGAAAATCCATAACGGATAAATAAATAAAGCCATCATCGGTTTTGAAAGCGCGCTGAAAGCATAACCCAATTGTACGAAAGGGACTCTTTTACCTGTTGTATCCGATCTTTTTCCAAAATAGCCTTTGCTTAATCCGGCCGTAGCTTCGGCAACACCTTCTAGAATTCCAATAAGTACAATTGAAAATCCAATTGATTTTAGATAAATAGGCATAATGGGGTACAACATTTCGCTAGCTGTATCAGTAAATAAACTAATTAAGGATAAAATCCAAACCGTGCGACTGATGTTTTTCAAAAGAAATAGGATTAGAATTAGTCCTATAAATATAAATAAAAAAGCCTGAAAATCATTTGATTTTCAGGCTTTATAAATGCTGTTTCTTTAAAAATTAATCTTCGGATACTGTTTCTCTCGTGTGGTGTAAGACCATTTGTGGAAACGGAATTTCAATTCCTTCATTATCAAATGCCACTTTTAGTCTTTTACGCAGTTCACCTGTTATTTCCCACTGCTTGCTTGGTAAGGTTTCACCTAAAATTTTCAGCATGATGGAGGAATCGGCGAAATCATTTACTCTCAAGAATTGCGGAGCCAGTAGGATACTGTCTTTCCATAGAGGATCATTGGCTAATTCGGTTCCCACTCTGTTAATAACGCTGATCACATGTTCTAAATTAGAACTGTAACTTACGCCCATATCTAAATTGATTCGAGAGTAATCTTTAGTGAAATTGGAAACCTTTTTTATTTCTCCATGAGGAATATGATGTACGGTCCCGTCTAAATCTCTTAAGGTGGTTTTTCGCAAGCTGATTTCTTGAACGGTTCCGCTAGCATTGTCAAAGCTCACCACATCACCAATGCGGTATTGATTTTCAAGAATAATAAAAAGGCCTGAAATAATATCTCTAATCAAGTATTGTCCACCAAAACCAAATGCCAATCCCACAATTCCAGCTGCGGCTAAAATAGGCGCGATTTCTACCCCAAACTCCTGTAAAACCATTAAGGAGGTAATGACCAATAAACCAATATTTGCTGTTGTCGTAAATATTTGAATCAGTGTGTTCTCTCTTTTTTCTTCGGCTTCCTTAGAAGAAATTCCATCTGGGCGAACGGCAATTCGAACTGCCTTTTCGATAAAACGTACGATGATTTTGTTTAAAATAAAGGCCCCAATGATGATAAAGATTACTTTTAATCCACTCGTTAGAAGCCATGGGATAATTAATTCGGCGTATTTGTCTAGGTATTTTTGAAAAACATCTTGCATATTGTGGGTGTTTAGATTTGTAAATGGTAGTTTTTATGAAGCTAAAAAGTCCAAAAAATCAATTGATTTTCGGACTTTAAGTTATAATAAGTAGTAAGTAAAGAGTTGATCTTTTATTTAAATGTCATCAAAATCAATATCTGTAAAACTAGAGATATTTGGTATGGATTCTTCAGAGGTTACTCTTTCCGCAACATACTCTTTTTTGAAATCTTTTTGATGTCTTTCAGAAATCACTTCTTCTCCTTTGTGGTTTAAAACATAAGAAGTCATTTCGTCAAGAATTTCTGCAAAAGCAGTGAAATCTTCCTTGTATAAGTATATTTTGTGTTTTTTAAAGTGAAACGATCCGTCCTCTTCAGTGAATTTTTTACTTTCGGTAATTGTAATATAATAATCATCTGCTTTTGTAGCTCTTACATCAAAGAAGTAAGTTCTTCTCCCAGCACGTAAAACTTTAGAAAAGATCTCTTCTTTTTCTAACATGTCATTTTCTCTCATAATCCGTTCTATCAATTAATTGGTCGTTGTTAACTAGTAACCAAAAATCTTAAAAAATTATGTATTACACAACAATTAAAGCAATTCTTTTTCTGAAAGTTGTTTTAAATACAAAGATGCATAATAGCCCTCTTGATTTACCAATTGATTATGAGTTCCTTGCTGAATTATTTGCCCATCTTCGACAATAATGATTTGGCTTGCGTTTTTTGCAGAGGATACTCTATGGCTAACAATAATGGTGGTTTTGTCTTTACAAATTTCAAAAAGATTATTTAGAATAGTTTCTTCAGTTTCCGTATCTACGGCGGATAAACAATCATCAAAAAGTAAAATAGGAGGGTTTTTAATGATCGCTCTTGCAATAGATACACGTTGTTTTTGACCTCCTGAAAGTGTAATTCCGCGTTCTCCTAGAATGGTTTCGTATTGTTTATTAAATCCTATGATATTGTCATGAACAACAGCGCTTTTTGCCGCTGATTCTACTTCTTCATCAGTTGCATTTTCTTTACCAAATTTAATATTGTTTTTGATGGAATCTGAAAATAAAAAAGCGTCTTGAGGAACGATTCCAATACTATTTCTTAAATCGAATAGATTTAAGGTACTTATTTCTTGATTGTCAATTTTAATTGAACCGGATGTGGTATCGTATAAACGAGAGATAAGAGATAATATAGTTGATTTTCCAGAACCTGTTTTTCCAAGTATAGCTAGGGTTTCTCCTTTTTTTACTTGGAAAGAAATACCTTTTAATGCATTTATATTTGTGTCTTCATAGGTGTAGCTCACATTTTCAAATACTATTTCACCTTCCACATTCGTTTTTGCGGTATTGGTATTTTGAATTTCGGGCTCGGTTTTTAAAAACTCATTCAATCGTTTTTGTGATGCTTCTGCTTCTTGAACCATCGAAGACACCCATCCTAGCGAGGCTACTGGCCAAGTTAACATGTTGACATATAAAATAAATTCAGCAATAGTTCCTATACTTTTTATTGTTCCGTCGATATACATAATTCCGCCAAAATAGATAACCACCAAGTTGCTAATTCCGATTAATGCCATCATTAGTGGTCCAAACAGGGATTGTACTTTGGCTAAGTTCAAACTTTTACTTTTGCTTTCATTAGCTAAAGCAACCATGTTTTCTTGATGTTGCTCTTCTAATGAATAGGCTTTTATTACACGTACTCCTGAAAATATTTCTTGAGAAAAACTGGATACTTTCGATAGATACTGTTGAAAAATGGTACTCCTCTTATTGATTTCTGAACTTAATTTGAATATTCCATAAGATAATAATGGTAATGGTAGTAGGGTGTATAAAGTTAATCTAGGGGATACATTATACATATAGACGATTACAATAGTAAAACGAATGATGGTGTTAATGGTATACATCACTGCTGGACCCACATACATTCTCACTTTTGATACATCTTCGCTAATGCGATTCATCAAATCACCAGTACGATTTTGTTTATAGAAGTTTTGAGATAAATTTTCATATTGTCTAAAAACCTCATTTTTCAAGTCAAACTCAATGTGTCTTGACATTACAATCAAGGTTTGCCTCATCAAAAAAGTAAGTAAACCGGCTATAATTGTGGTGGCGATAATCAATAAAACATTAGAAATTAATTCTTGTTTTAATACTGTGGATGAGACGGTAGTATCTTTGGAAAATTCTTCAATTGCCTTAAATGATTTACTAATCAATTTAGGGGTAAACAACATGAAGATTTGTGCGATAATGGTGAACAGAATTCCTAGAGAAAAACTGTATTTGTATTTGATAAAATATTTGTTTAAATAACTTAATTCTTTCATTTTTTTATGATATTCTGTATTATAATTCTCGATCTTTTAATCGAATCTTTGCTTTATTGTCATTTTTTTTAAAATTGATAAAATCATTTAATTATACGAATTCTATATATTTAATGTAAAAAAATATTATATATTCATTTTTTATGTATTTTTGAATTGTCTTTTTGACAAATTCATAATTTTATCACTATAAAAATTAACGCTATGGATGCAACTTTCACTACTGGAAAGGAACTTCAAAAAATGGATCCCGTTTTTGGACAATTATCATTTGATGATCACGAACAAATTGTATTTTGCAACGACAAAGATACAGGTTTAAAAGCAATTATTGGTATTCATAATTCAGTAATGGGACCTGCTTTAGGAGGTACACGTATGTTTGATTATGCAAATGAATGGGAAGCTTTAAATGACGTCTTGCGTTTGTCTCGCGGAATGACCTATAAAGCTGCTATTACAGGTTTGAATATTGGTGGAGGGAAAGCAGTTATTATGGGTGATGCCAAAACGAAGAAGACACCTGAGTTGATGCGTAAGTTTGGTGAATTTGTACATTCATTAAGTGGTCGATATATTACGGCTGAGGATGTAGGAATGGAAACAAGAGATATGGATATTGTAAGAGATGTAACTCCATATGTTACCGGAATTTCTGAAGAAAGAGGTGGAGCTGGTAATCCGTCTCCAATTACTGCATACGGGGTATATATGGGCATGAAAGCGGCAGCAAAACATAAATTTGGATCTGATTCTCTTGCTGGTAAGAAAGTTTTAGTACAAGGTATAGGTCATGTTGGAGAAACGTTAGTTGAATATTTAACTAAAGAAGGTGCGGTTGTCACAATTGCTGATATTAATGAAGAGAAGTTATATGAAGTAGGTTCAAAATACAATGCTACTATATTTACTGGAGCTGATTTGTATGCTGCCGATGTAGATATTTATGCGCCTTGTGCAATGGGGGCTACTATTAATGATGCCACTGTAAATAAAATCAAAGCAAAAGTTATAGCAGGAGCTGCTAATAATCAATTAGCAAATGAAAATATTCATGGTGCTATTTTACAAGAAAGAGGCATTCTCTATGCTCCAGATTTCTTGATAAATGCAGGGGGAATTATCAATGTTTATGCGGAACTCGCGCATTATGGTAAAGCCGAAATCATGAGCAAAACAGAAAATATATATAATACTACATTAGAGATTTTTGATTACGCTGTTGCAAATGCTATTACAACACATCACGCAGCACTTCGAATTGCTCAAAATCGAATTGATTTAAGAAAAATAGAAAATAGTAAAAAGTAGTTTCCTAAGAACTATTTCTTGTTCCGTGTTGCCTTTTTAGCAATCTAGCTAGAAAAGGCGGCGCGGAATACTTTTTAAAATAAGCAATTATATATTTTATTTTCAAAAAGGAAATCCTTATTTTTGCAGGCTAATTTAATTAAAGTTCTTACAAGGTGGTAAATAGAAGACACATTCGCGTTAAAGTCATGCAATCCATTTATGCAATGCATCAAAACGGCTCTGATAATCTAGAAAAGGAAGAGAAATTTCTTTTTTATAGTATCGATAATATTCAAGATTTATACCTTACAATGATTTCTTCTTTGATGGAAATTGGTAAAAAAGAAGCGGAATTCTTGCATAAATCGAGTTTAAAACACCTAGCTACTCCCGAGGAACGTAAACCTAACGAAAAATTCATTAAGAATAGTATTTTTCAAATTCTTGCCGAAAACAATTCTTTAAGTATTGCATTAGAAAATAGAAAAATTGATGCTTGGACACTCAATGATGACTATATTGTATTGTTGCTAAACGCGATTAAGACAAGTAGTTATTATAGTGATTACATGAATAATCCTGACAGTTCATTTGAAGAGGACCGTAAGCTTATAGTTGATTTATTTATGCATGTAATTGTACCTAATGAAAAATTGTATGAGTACTTAGAAGATGATAAATTAACTTGGATTGATGATATCCCGTTGGTGAATACTCATATTATTAAGCAGTTGAAAGCAATGAAGCCTATTATGGACGATAACTTCACTGTTCCTAAAGTATACAAGGATGCCGAAGATAAAGCTTTTGTGAAAGATTTGTTTAGAAAAACAGTTTTAAACGAGGTGGAATTAGCTAAAGAGTTTGTGGACAAAACACCAAACTGGGACAGTGATCGTATCGCTGAGGTGGATACCATTATTTTAAAAATGGCGATTTGTGAGTTTCTAAAATTCCCTTCAATACCAGTTAAAGTGACTTTAAATGAGTATTTAGAATTGGCAAAGGAATATTCTACCCCAAAAAGTAGTATTTTTATCAACGGAATTTTGGACAATTTAGTAAAAGAACTGGAATCCAATAAAAAAATGATTAAAGCCGGTCGCGGTTTAATGTAATATTTATAAATAAAAAAAGAGAATTTAAATTATGGAACAATTAACTCAATTTGCACCGTTTTTATTAATGTTTGTAGTAATCTATTTCTTCATGATTAGACCACAACAAAAAAGAGCGAAAGATGAAAAAGCATTTGAAAGTGCATTGAAAGTAGGTGATAAAATTATTACTAAAAGTGGTCTTCATGGTAAGGTGGCTGAATTAGCAGAAACTACAGTTGTGGTTGAAACTATGGCTGGTAAACTAAAAATGGAGCGTTCGGCAATTTCAATGGAAATGAGTGCTGCTTTAGCAAAAAAATAATTCCTTTTTAAAGGTTATAAAAAATCCCAATCGGAAATTATTTCTGCTTGGGATTTTTTTTATTTGAAGATTTAAAAACGTGCAGTCCATCTTAATTCTATGCCATTGAAAGAAAGGACTTCATAACAAATACCTCCATTACATGCTGGGCCTCCACGACGTTGACCTGCGAAAAATTGAAGGTTGTTAGCTGAATTTATCTGGTATTTTACGTTAGCTCCTATCCAAGATTTTATATTTGATGAAGTTAAAAAAGAATCATTGCTTAGTTCAGATACTAGATTTACAATAAATTTTGACTTAAAAGCATAACCTAAAATAAATACATAATTTTGAGTGCTTGTTCCGTTTCTATCAAAAGTTTGAAACTCAATTTCAGTATTTAAAGAAGATTTTTTAAAGGCTTTCCAATCGAAATATGCCCCAAGAGAAATTCTGTTTTTTTCTGATTTTAATGGGTCATTAGCAAAATCTGCAAAAAAGCGTACGTCATGTTTTTCATATAGATCAAAAGAATATTCCATAAAGTATTCTTTGTATTTAAATTCAATTCCAATATCATTAATAGCTAAAGCATGATTGAATGTTAATATGGAGTTGTCCTCAAAAGTGTAAAATGCTTCTATTTGATATCCTGATTCATTTTGTGGTTCTGCAACATGTGTACTACGGTTTAAAACGCGATATACGTGTTGCTTTATTAAAGCTGGGGGTTCATTTATCCCTGCTCCAAGTAAAAATTTGTTGTAATCTTTGACTTCTAAAGAAAGTCCAAGATTAGAAAAATTCAAATTAACATTACCATAATAGGCGTGAGAGGAGGCGGAAGAAAAATCAGAAAATGTTCCGTTTCCAATTTCTTTTGCAGTACCTAAATAATAGGAAACCGTCGGAGAAATAGTTCCCGAAAAAGTAGACATTCCGTACAACTTATTTCCAGAATTGTTTTTTAAGTCTAAAACAGATAATGCTACCGTTTGATTCTTGAAATTATAATCAGAATAAATAGCTTTTATTTCATCTGATCGTCTTAATTCAGTATTTTGATTAGGAGGGAACAGGTTATTCAATGGCTTGCCATAAATAATTTTTGTGGTGGAATTTTTTAAATTAAGATGACCACTAAAACCTACTATATCTCTTTGAAAATAATACCTGGAACGATAACTTAAGTCTTCTAGGATAGCTCCAGGAATTTCAAAAGAGCGAAGTAATAAACCTCTTCCCAGAGTTTCTTGGAAGTTGCCTAATCTCAACTCTACTATTTTAGTTTTGTATTCTAAATTATATTGGGTCAGTTTTGTATAATTTCTGTCAGTAAATGGAGTGTAATATTGTTCTAAAGTTACTCCTGCTCTTAAATTCTTGTAGTTATAAGCTGCAAGAGTTCGTATATATGCCGATGAAAAATTCGCAGTGTCTTTTGGTATTTGCCCGTTTTGGTATTCAAACATATTACTTCCATTAAACTGAGCTTCTGCTGTAACACTGTACAAACTAAAAATTCCTAATAACAAGATTGATTTAAAAACAAAATTCATTTAGTTGTCTTTTAATAGTTTTTCGATTTCAGCAATTATTTCTTCTGAATCTCCTGAAACAAATCCTTCGTGAATCCAAACAATTTTCCCAGATGCATTTACAATAATCAAAGTTGGAAAAGCCATTAGATTCAATTCATTCTTTATATCGGAATTGATATCTAGTAGAACTGGGTATTTTATTTGTAAAGATTTGCTTACGGGTTTTACTTTTGCTACACTTCTTGGTCCATCACAGTTTATACCTATAAAAGAGACTCCTCTGTCTTTATAGGTGTCATATATTAGGTTTAAGTCTGGTATTCCTTTGATGCAAGGTTTACACCAAGTTGCCCAAAAATCGATTAAGGTGAGTCTTTCTCCCTTTAATTCAGAAAAAGATTTGTTGTCGTTTTCTAAATCCTTCAGGGTAAAATCTCTTACAGTTTGTGCGTTCAAACTGCAAGAGAAAATAATGATTAATAGAATAGTTAGGTATTTCATGTACTTCAAATGTTATTTAATGAGGAGAATAAAAAGAAAATTAATTCTCAAATTTTATTTTAGTAATTCATCTACTTTGGCTTTTACAGCATCAACATCAGATGCTGCACCACGTGTTCCAGAAAAAACGATATTACCAGATTTATCAATGACTACTATACGGTCATAGGTTGTTTTATAACTGGAAGCTACAGGTGAAGCGTTCAATAATAAAGGGAAACTAACTCCTGTAGTTGTTTTAAACGATTGTACAGCACTAGTGTTTCCATCCCATTGGTCTAAACCAAAAATGGCATAGTTAGAATTTGAGGCATAGGGTGTTGCAAGTTTAGATTGGATTGATGGAGCTGCAGAAATACAAAGTGGGCAGGTACTTCCTAAAAAGAATAGAACTACTACTTTTCCACTATAATTGGTAAGTTTAACTTGTCCGTTTTCAAGAGAATTTAAGGTGAAATCGGGAGCTTTAGTTGTTGTCCCTGGAGTTGTGGGTGAACCTGAGTCTGAGCCTGAACTCTGACTTGCGCTATCGCTATCGCTTGAGCAAGAGCTTGTTACTAATAATAAAGCGATAAATAGGGCGAGTAATTTGGCCGCAAATTGATTTAAATTTAATTTCTTTTTCATGATTTGATATTTTTTAATTATTACTAGGTTTAATTGCATTTTAATTTGAAGATAAAAGAACTTCCAGTATTTTCCTCACTTATTAAATCCAATGTTGATTGGTGTAAGTCTAGAATTTTTTTGACAATAGCAAGACCAAGACCTGTACTGTTTTTTAAATCTGTAAAATTGTTTGCTTTGTAATATCTTGCAAATATTTGTTCTCTTTCATTTTCTGGAATACCTATTCCGTTGTCTGAGACAGAAACTTCCACGTTGTTTTCCTTACCATGCGAAGTTTTTATAATTATTTTTCCACCACTTGGCGTAAACTTCATCGCATTATCTATTAAATTTTGCATTACTCTTTCAATTAAAGAAATATCAGCATAAACTGAGGGTAGATTTTTAGATAAATCAGTGCTTATTGAAATGTTTTTGCTCTTAGCAATAATTTGGTATTTATTAATAATATCACTGATAAGTTCACTTATTATAAAAGGTTCTTTTTTTGCTTGTACTTGATTGGCTTCCAATTTTGATAATTCAAAAAGCTCATTAACTAATTTTTCTAATTTTTCGGCACTTTCACTTACTGTATTGATGTAATGTTTTCGTTCGCTTGCAGTAATAGTGTCTTCTTTCATTTGTAAGGTTTCGACATAGCCTTTTATTATTGCAATAGGGGTTCTTAAATCATGAGATACGTTTGCAATTAATTCTCTCCTTAAATTTTCTACTTCTTTTAATTTGTCGATATTCAAAGTAAGAATATCCGCCATTTCATTAAACATTTCACCTAGTTTTCTTTCGTCACCTCTGGAAGTCAATTCAACTCTGGCATCTAAATCACCTTCTCTAAATTTTTCCATTACCATCAATATTTTAGAATAATTTTTGGTAATTATTCTTATAATTAGTAAGCCAATTAGGAAAGTAAATAATAAGGTTATTGCCATTGTTCTTGCGCTTACTTGTAGCAAATAACTGTTGAACAAATCGGTAGAAGCAATTTTATGTTGTTCACCATTCAAAACTACGTAGATATATGCATATAACATGTTGTTCATAGTAAGTGGTGAGGCTGAAAATACTTTTTGCACTCCTATATTTAGAGGGTCATCACCTTTTATGTATGTTTTATTTTTATCATTAATAAAAAAAAGTAGGGGTTTTAAATTGATGCTCTGCATGGCAATTTTTTTGCTAGGGGGGTACCAAGCAATTATTTTGCCTTTTGGGTCAACAAGATAAACCTCAAGGCTTGGATTTATAGCTGTAACGTGATGAAACATCTCTTCGAGTGCTGGTTTTATAACCTCTCCGTTATAAAAGGGAGTTGAGTTTTCTACAATGTTTTTGGCCGTATCTCTATTCAAGCGTTGGTCAATTTCATCTAGATATTTTTGAGAATAATCGAATGTAATATAGGTGTAAGCCACTCCAACTAGGGCTAACAAAATGAAAAATACTCCAGATATTTTCCAAAAAAGGCTATTGTAATTTTGATTTTTCATTTGTTTTCATCGTTAAATCGATACCCAATTCCCCACGTAGTTAAAATGTATTTTGGCTGTGTTATATCAGGTTCTATTTTTGTTCGTAAACGATTGATATGTGAATTTACTGTATGTTCGTAGCCTGTGAATTCATAGCCCCAAACTAAATTTAATAATGTTTCCCGAGAATAACTAATACCCGGATTTGACATAAAAAGGTATAGTAAATCGAATTCCTTTGGTGTAAGTTCAATTTTTTGATTGCACATAGTTACTCTCCTTTTTTGAGAATCAATACATAATTCATCGTATTGTAATACTTCATCTTGGACTTCTTTTTCTTTTATACCTAGTTCACTTCTGCGAATTAAAGCTTTAACTCTAGCAATAAACTCCCTAATGCTGAATGGTTTGGTTAAATAATCGTCGGCTCCTGTTTCTAGTCCAATGATTTTGTCTATTTCTTCACTTCGTGCTGTGAGCATCATAATTGGAGTGTAGTTTTTCTCAGCTCTAAGTCTTTTACAAATTTCAATTCCATCAATGTCAGGAAGCATTATATCTAATATTATGACATCGTATGTATTGGTAAAAGCATAATCTAATCCTTGAAATCCTGTATAAGCTTTAGTAAGATTACAATGAATGTCTTTTAGATGAATACTAGCGAGTTCAACGATGGAATGGTCATCTTCAATCATCAAAATATTTTTCATTTTTATGTTTTTTCTATTATAATTTATACCTCGTCTATCTTACTTCACAAAAATCGGACTTAGATATCACAAAAATATCACTAATTAGTTATAATATTCAAAATAAAGAAAGGTTAAAGTATTATCTTTTGGGCTGTAAACACTTTAACCTTAATTTTTTAAATAGGTTTAATTACTGGTATTCTTTATTTTTTTGCTGTTCCTGTTGGATTGGTAGCTGTAGCATTATTGTTCATAGGATACACTAAATGATCCATAGCAGAGGCGGCAATTGGAGCAATTAATGGTTTTAATAAAAATGGCCTTGCACTATTATCAGGGTAAGGTTCAATACTAATAACAGCCGTTTTTCCAGATAAGTCAGTAGGAAAAGTTACACCAGCTGGGGCATTTTTTATAAAATCTTCACCCGGGAAAGGAGGGGTGCCTAATGTTCCACTAAATCCGCTAAATGAATCCGCTCCCGATACATTAGAAAAAGTTCCTGTACTTAAGGGTATACCATTGATAACAACCCAGCCTTCATATTTCCAACCTTCAGGTAATGTTGGTAGCTCTAAGCCTGCAGTGGGAGGTAAGGAGCCTATGAACCAAATTCCACTTTTTTCATTCGTGTTTTCTCCATCCGAAGGGGTTGCTAAAACATATCTACCTTTAGCATTTGTAAAATTATTGGTTAAAGCCTCAGGGGCTTCAATAGTTAATGTAGCTATATTTGAAGTAAAGTCTCCAGCTAATAAATGTGTTTTGGAAGGATTTGGGTCTGAATCAGGAAAAGGCTCAATAGTTAAAATGAATTTTGTTGCAGCTTCTAGATTTGCTTTAGAAATTGGGAATTCTGTTTGAGATTGAACTCCGTTCGAGTTTACAGTGAAAACACCAGTTGTTATGGCTTTACCGTTTACCATAATCCAGCCCTCGTATTGATAATTGGCACCTAAATCTTCAAGTCTGTTAAAATTTAAAGTTAAAATTTTAGTAGCGTCTGAATCATCTGAATCATTGGTACAACTTGACAAAATACAAAGACTTAAAAGACAAAATAACGAAATGATTGTTTTTTTCATGATATTGAAATTAGTTTAGCTTACTTCTATTTATAGTCGGTTTCAGCATGTTCAGACTTGTTTTTCTATAGAAACAAATTTCGTCTGAACTTATCACGAAAAGATTGCAGAAATATAAACTTTTCTATGTAGAGTATTTATTTACGGAAGGAATGTTATTTTTTAAACAAAAAAATAGTCCCCATTTTGGAGACTATTCATTATTTATATTGATCATTCAAACTCCTCTTAGCTAGTATCATAGGTTTGATTTTCTCTATTCTGGTCCGTTTTGTAGCTTCTCGTTTGGCTTCTTCAATATATTCATGGAACTCTCGTTGTTTGGCCAATGAAAATTTTTGAAAGGCTTCTGCCAAAGATTTATCGGTGTCCAATTCCAATTGCAGTTCTTTTGAAATAAGTATTTCTTTTGTGGTCGCTTTAATTACTTTACCTGCTTTTTCATTTTCAATAGCTTCTATGATGTAAGCAAGAACTTCTTTTTTATTAACTTCTTCCAATGCATTAAAGCGCCACTGCCTCAGCGATTTTGTTACTCCTTCTTGTGCATTAACTAAAACGTTGTCTTTGTCTTTTAGAAAAACCCCATTGAAAAACCAAATGCCAAAATAACTCTTGAAACCTCCAATACCAATCACATTCTTATTGTTTAATACATAAACTGGTGCTCCCCATTTTGTAGTTTCAACAAGTTCTGTTTAGGCAATAATTTCTTTTAAAAGATTCAACTCTTCTGTCCAATTATTGTTTTTATCCCAAATGTGTTTTTTTGGTTCGGATGTCTCCAATTATTTTGTCTTTTTAGTTTTCGTACTATCTAATCCGTAGTTTGGCATAGCGGTAAGCTCTGCTATTTTTACAATTACTTCCACCGCTTTTTGCATGCTTTCCACAGGAACATATTCATATTTTCCATGAAAATTGTGTCCTCCAGCAAAAATATTTGGACAAGGCAATCCTTTGTAAGACAATTGGCAACCATCAGTTCCTCCGCGGATAGGTTTGATTAATGGTTTAATATCAAGCTCTCGCATGGCTTTTTCAGCAATATCAACAATGTGTTTTACAGGAACTACTTTTTCTTTCATGTTGTAATACTGATCTTTGATTTCAGTAATAACAATGTCTTCGCCAAATTGTTTTGCAAATTTCTTGTTGATTTTAGCAGTAATTTTTTCAATTTTTTCTTTTCGCTTTTCAAATTTTATTTTGCTATGATCTCTAATGATTAATTCTAAAATAGTTTCTTCAATACTTCCAGTCAAATGATGCACGTGATAAAATCCTTCGTATCCTTTAGTCGTCTCCGGAGTTTCACCTGAGGGTAACTCATTGATGAAATCATTTGCAATTAACATAGAGTTGATCATCTTTCCTTTGGCGTAACCGGGATGTACACTTTTTCCTTTGAAAATAATTTTGGCTCCAGCCGCATTAAAGTTTTCATATTCTAATTCTCCTATCTGGCTTCCATCCATTGTATAGGCCCATTGTGCGTCAAATTTTTCCACATCAAAATGGTGAGCACCGCGACCTATTTCTTCATCTGGGGTGAAACCTACTCTAATTTTTCCGTGTTTAATTTCTGGATTGTTGATAAGGAATTCCATGGCGGTTACAATTTCTGTAATTCCGGCTTTATCATCAGCTCCTAGGAGAGTTGTTCCGTCTGTGGTAATTAATGTTTGTCCTTTATATTGTAATAAATCTTTGAAATAGCTTGGTGATAAAATGATGTTTTCTGCTGCATTTAAAATAATGTCTTTCCCGTCATAATTTGTTATGATTTGCGGGTTTACATTGGCTCCAGTAAAATCAGGTGTGGTGTCAAAATGCGAAACAAAGCCAATTGTTGGTACTTCATGATGTACATTACTTGGTAAAGTGGCCATGATATAGGCTTTATCATCAATGGTAACTTCTTGCATGCCTATGGCTTTCAGTTCCTCTACTAATTTATTAGCTAGGTCCCATTGTTTTGCAGTACTTGGAGTTGTATCTGAACTAGCGTCAGACTCAGTGTCAATCGTTACATAACTGATGAAACGGTCAATAATATGTTGCATAAAAGTGTATTTATATATGAAGTACAAATATACTGTTTATTTATAAACCGCTTTAGTTTGTGGGTGTTTGTCTTTTTTTAATAGAGGTAATACTGCCGTAAAAAGACCTATACAATACATTGAATTTATCTCTTTAACGACAAAATTAACTTTAATTACAAGGAATTAAGAAGTGTTAGGATAATCCTAAAAACAGTTAAAAGTCCCATTATTAGCTCTTTTTATTGTAAATTTAAATACAAGGGTAAATTTGTAATTAATTATAAATCAATATATTGTGAAAAAGTTAGTTTTAATTCTGGGAACCTTTTTATTATTTTTAGGGGTAAATGCGCAAAAAGTGAAAATGCAAAATAATAAGATTAATGATGCGAACAGTATTCAAATGACAGAGTATTTAAAGATGAAGAATGGAAAAATGCTAATGATTAAAGATGGAAAAATGTCGCAAATGAATAAAGAAAAGAAATTAAGTAACGGAACTATGGTTTCGACCAATGGGATGCTGAAAATGAAAAACGGTCAAACGATGATGTTGAAAAATGGAGATATGATCAATATGCATGGAATGATGATGAAAAATTATATCAAGATGAAAGATGGTCGAATGATTATGATGAAAGATGGTCGAATGATTATGATGGAAAAAGACATGAAAATGTCAAATGGAGCCATGGTTTCTCCTAATGGTAAGGTGAAAATGAAAAACGGTCATGCTATGATGATGAAAAATGGCCAAATGATGGATATGAACGGAATGATAATGAAGGAGAAAACAGAAATGAAATAATTTAGTTTATCTCCCTACTGTTTCTGAATAGTATATATGATTTAGTTATGTATGAATAGTTAGAAACAGTAGGGAGATAAACATTATACTATTAGCCATTTATTAAGAATTTCATGTAAATCTTTCAAAAGGATAGGTTTTGATAGATAGGAATTCATACCGTATTCTCCAATTTTATTTCTCGTTTCAATAGTAACATCCGCTGTTAAAGCGATTATGGGTATCGATGTGTTTTTCATTTTTTTGCGGATATATTTGGTTGTTTTTATACCATCCATTAAAGGCATGCGGATATCCATAAAAATTAAATCAAACTCTGAATTTTCTATTAATGCGTCAATACACTGTTGTCCATTGGCTGTCAGTTTAACATTCAGCCCTTCTTTTTCAAGCATCTTTTTAATAACCAATTGATTGATTAAATTATCCTCGGCGACTAAGATGTTAAATTGCTTATTAAGTGTGTTTTTTAGATGGTTAAAAGTTTTACTAATTGGTTGTGTTTCTTCTTGATCAATTTTGGTATACAAATTCGTAATAGTGTTGTATATTATTTTTTTATTTAATGGCTTAAGTATTACTTTCTTGATATCAAGCGCAGTAGAATTTATTAGTAGTAAATCTTTATTAACAGATCCAACTACAATTATTTTGGCACTGTTAGGATCATTTTCCTTATTATGTATTTTTAGTAATTCAATGTCTTTGTTTTCAATAGTAGTCCAGTCTACAAAAATTAAATCAAATTTATTTTTCTCAATGACTGTAATTGCCTCAAAAATTGAAGGTGATACTGCCGTGTTCAATCCAAGTGAAGTTAAAAAAGAAGTGTTTATTTTTGAACTTAATTTATCTTTATCAATAAGTAAAACATTTAATTTTTTTAGAGCAACTGGGAGTTCGCCAGTTGATTTATTATTTTCGATAGTATCAAATTCTAGTGAAAACAGAAATGATGTACCAATGTTTGGTTTGCTCGTGGCACTTAAAACACCCCCCATTAGTTCTATGAATTTATAGCTGATATTAAGCCCCAATCCTGTACCTCCAAAGTTTCTTGATATACTAGCGTCTGCTTGATTAAATGCTTTAAACAAACTTTTAACTTGCTTTTCATTCATTCCAATACCGGTGTCTGAAACTACGAACTGTAACACTAGTTTGTTTTGACCGGTTTGTTGCTCCTTCACTTGAATAACTACATTTCCTGATTTGGTAAATTTTAGAGAATTACTGACTAAATTAAAAAGAACTTGTTTTAGTCTCAAAGGATCACCAATTAATAAGGTATTTGTTGCTTTTTGATTATCAATTAGTACGTTAATTAAGCTATTGGTCATTTTGGTTTGAGAAAACTCACCAACTTCTTCTAGTAATTTTTCTAGGGAGAAAGGAATGGTTTCCAATTCAAATTTACCCGATTCAATTTTTGAAATATCTAAAATGTCGTTGATGATTTGTAGCAAATGTTCTGCAGAATTATCTAACTTTTGAACATAATCTTTTTGTATTGGATCTAACTTTGTTTCTTCGAGTAGGTGGTTAATTCCAATAATTCCTCCTAATGGATTCCTGATTTCATGCGACATATTAGCTAAAAAAGCAGATTTCATTTTATCAGCTAATTGGGCTTTTTCTTTTTCAATAAATAAGTCAGAGGTACGCTCGGTCACGAGTTCTTCTAATTGTTCTTTATAAGTGGTTAACTCTGTTTCTACTTTTTTTCTTTCCGCAATCTCCACTTTCAAAAGTTCATTCTGATTTAATAAGAATTCGTTTTTTAAATAGGACTCATTCCATATTCCAAAAAAAGAACTAATATTTTTCCTGAATCGATTTAAAGTGGAACTGACAGTGTATTTTACATTAAATTTTAAAATAGATTTTGGTTCACCAAATCCTGTTATAGGTGTAAATGCCTGAGCAAGTAATTCATATTTTCCAATAGGCAATGAATTGTATTTAATTCTTCCTGAAGGTCTTAATTCGGTCCAATTCTCATCAAAACCAATGAGTTTAAAGCGAAATTTCAATTGATTTTTATCAATAAACCAAGCGCTAAAAACTGTTAATTCAACAGACCATTTTCCAACTATTAAATTGCATTGTTGGTTTGAATATTGAGGTTCTATATTTTGCCAAACACATTTGTCTAAATGTATTTCAGGAATCGGTAAGTTCTGTATTATTTGAGAATAATTGATTAAATATACTCCAGAATTTAACCCACAATATAATGTTTCATTTTCATGATTATAAAATAAGGAGCGAGAACAGGTAAATTCCCAATCTGATCTGTCGAGATGTAAATTTATTTTATGTTTTAAACTGTTTTTATTAATATCGAAAATGCTAATTCCCTCACTTGACCCAGTAGCAATTGTATCTTGATTAATCCATACAGCGGTCCATCCTGCTTGTGGGTAGGTGATATACACTAATTTTGAAACTAAATTCAAGTCGATTATTATAATTTTTTCTTGTTGAATAACAATGGTATTTCCAAATTCATTTGAAACAATCGAATAGGTATTCCCTTGTGTTGTTATTAAATGGTCGTTAATATTAGTAAATCCTTCTTCATTTTCTAACCACAATCCTTGGCCTAAAGTTCCTACCCAAATTTTATTTTTATGGTTGAGCGATAAACAATATACATAACCAAATTTTCCGCCTTTGTTATTTAATATTTCAGTGGTTATGCCATTTTTGATACAAAACAATCCGCTTATCGTTCCTATCCATATTTCATTTTCTCTAGCGAGTAATACCCGGTTTGGACTATTTATTATTGAAGTGTAAGTAGTTGCTTTTACTGGTTGAGAATTATTTTGCGTGGTGTATAGTCCGTTTTGTGTTGCAAGCCAAAATAATGATGAATCGACAGGGTCTTTAAGTACATCCCAGACTATTGTGGGTAATTCAAAATGTTTTAAAAGTCTTGGTTTGTTTTCTTTTTCTTTTTTTGAAATAACAGTAAAGAAACCGTCACCTCCCAGATACGTTTTGTTTTCTGAAGGATCATTTTTAATACAAAATGCAGCACTTTTACTGCCTGTTTCGATAGGAGTTAAGATTTTTCTTAAATAGGATATTTGTTTTAATCCTGAATTATTTGTACCCAGCCAAATGTTTTTGAATTCATCTATTAGGATGCTGTTAATTACACTTTCTATATTGATAACTTCAAGTTCGGTTATGCTAGAATTACTATACTTAAGAATAATAATTTTTTTATTTGATGCAATTACCCACTCATTTCCTATTGAATTAATTGCAGTAACAATTGACGGTTCGTTGTCTGTATTATAATGTCCTTTCAGTTCACGATCTTTATTTAATAAAAACAAACCATTTAAGGTCCCTATTAGATAACATGAATCTACAGTTTTAAAAAGTGAAATTGGTTTTTGATTTTGTAAGATGTCTTCGGCAAATCTTATTATCGAATCATTGGTACATTCAATGACTCCTTTTTTAGAACTAATTGCTAATATGCTATTATTATCCTTGTAAATGATATTAGTTACAAGGCCAATATCTTCGCAAAACAACAAGTTTAACTCTTGGTTTTTATTTTCTAATTTTAACAGCCCAAATGAAGTTCCTACCCAAATAATACTATCAATTATTAAAAAACTATCAGCAATTCCAAATGTCCATTCAAAATTTAATTTTAAATCTAAGATAGTACCATCTATGGTCATTGCTTCAATGCCACTATCAGTTCCAATCCAAATAATATCATTTTTTGCTATGGAGATAGTTCGTAAACCAGGGCATTTTAAGCCATCTCTAGTATCGTAGTTTCGAATGTTGTTTCCGTTATAACAAGAAAGTCCTAATGGTCCCGCTATCCATAGTCTGCCAAACTTGTCATTTGTAATAGTATGGACTTGTTCGTTAGGTAATCCTTGATTACCACCAACGGTTATTATTTTGGGTTGAATAGACAATTGATGTGGTATTTAATGTCTCAAATGTAAAGCATTTCAATTGAATATTTTCTAGTATCTGTTTAGTTTTTGATGTTAGTTCTTTTGTGCTATATCGATTTGGTTGTTAAGTGATTGTAGTCTTTTGGTTATTGATAATCACATTCCTAATAAAACAGAGTTTCATGTGTAATTCTTATCTTTTTAAAGGAGTAATTAGTCTTTGTTTTAGGAATAATTAAATTGTGTTTTTTAACAAAATAAAACTTATTTTTTCTGTTAGGATGCTTAAAATTTCATGGAAAGATATTATATCAGTTAAAATCTCATTTGGTTTTTGGTAGCAAAAGAACCGATGGTCTTATTTTCTATAAAGTATTTGATAATGCTGGGAAGAGTGATTGATTTAAATTAAAAATAAATTACTTTCTAAATATTTAAATATCGGGGATATAATTCTATTTTTGCAGCACACAACTAATTAACTATGTATAAGCTACTGATTCGTCCCTTATTTTTCTTTTTTGATCCTGAAAAAATACACTATTTTACTTTTTCGCTGGTCCGTTTTAGCTCAAAAATTCCTGGGTTTTCTGCTATTTATAGAGCGCTGTTTTTGGTAGATGATAAGCGCTTAGAAACGGAAGTTTTTGGTTTGAAATTTAAAAATCCAGTAGGTCTTGCCGCTGGTTTCGATAAAGATGCAAAGTTGTATAAAGAGTTGTCCAATTTTGGTTTTGGATTTATTGAAATTGGGACACTAACCCCAAAAGGACAAGATGGAAACCCTAAGAAACGATTGTTTCGTTTGAAAGAAGATTCGGCAATCATTAACAGAATGGGCTTCAATAATGGTGGAGTGTTAGAAGCCGTTGAGCGTTTAAAGGCAAATAATGGTGTGCTAATAGGCGGAAACATTGGTAAAAATAAATTGACCCCAAACGAGGAAGCTACCTCGGATTATGAAATATGTTTTGACGCTTTGTATGACCACGTAGATTATTTTGTGGTGAACGTAAGTTCTCCAAATACTCCAAATCTTCGCGCATTGCAAGACAAAGAACCTTTGACGGAGTTATTACAAACACTTCAAAATAAAAATTTGGCGAAGCCAAAGCAAAAGCCAATTTTACTTAAAATTGCACCTGATTTGACAGATGAACAATTGTTAGATATTATTGATATTGTAGCAGTAACGCAAATTGCAGGAGTGATTGCTACTAATACAACTATTTCTCGTGAAGGATTACAATCAAGTAATAAAACTGAAATGGGAGGATTATCAGGAAAACCATTAACAAAGCGTTCAACAGAAGTAATTCGATTTTTATCGGAAAAAAGTAATAAGGCATTTCCAATTATTGGAGTAGGAGGTATTCATTCAGCTGAAGATGCATTAGAAAAGTTAGATGCAGGAGCAAGCTTAGTACAATTGTATACTGGTTTTATTTATGAAGGTCCGGCATTAGTAAAAGCCATCAATAAGAAAGTATTATCGCGAATGAAATAATGCCAATGCATTTAATGAATATAAAGTCCGCTCCACAGCGGGCTTTTCTATTTTGTCTAATTGTGGTTGGTTTTTAATTTTTGGTAGGGATTTGTAATTGCTTAATAATGTGTTGGATAAGTGTGGAATTAATAGATACGTTAAAATTCATAATTTTTAAATGGCAATATTTAGAAATCTTAATTGTTTTTCTATCTTTGAAATCATATGAAACCAGTTAAAATAATTGAATGCCCACGCGATGCTATGCAAGGTATAAAGCCTTTTATCCCTACTGAAAGGAAAGTAGCATACTTACAAGCTTTATTGCGAGTGGGTTTTGATTCCATTGATTTTGGAAGTTTCGTTTCTCCAAAAGCGATTCCTCAAATGGTCGATACTGCCGAAGTGCTAGCACAACTCGATTTGTCGCAAACAACAAGTAAACTTCTGGCTATTATTGCTAATACTAGAGGTGCAGAGATGGCTTCCAAGCATGCTGAAATACAGTATTTAGGATTTCCATTTTCGATTTCGGAGAATTTCCAAATGCGAAATACTCATAAAACGATTGCAGAGTCATTAGTTACACTAACGGAGATTTTAGAAATTGCTGACCAAACTAATAAAGAAGTGGTTGCCTATTTATCTATGGGTTTTGGTAATCCTTATGGTGACCCTTGGAATGTAGATATAGTAGGAGAGTGGACAGAGAAAATGTCAAATATGGGCGTTAAAATACTTTCTCTTTCGGACACTGTGGGGAGTTCAACACCAGATGTGATTAGCTATTTATTCTCGAATTTAATTCCTAAATATCCTGAAATAGAATTTGGCGCTCATTTACATACCACTCCGGATAAATGGTTTGAGAAAATTGATGCGGCTTACAAGGGTGGGTGCGTTCGCTTTGATGGGGCTATTCAAGGTTTTGGCGGTTGCCCTATGGCTAAAGATGATTTAACAGGTAATATGCCTACTGAGAAATTATTATCATATTTTACCGCTAATAAAGTTGCTACTCACTTAAACCCCCTGAGTTTTGAAAGTGCCTATAATGAAGCTTCAAAGTTATTTGGTGAATTCCATTAAAGATCATTGATTCATTTAATAAACAGGTAAGGAAATAATAAGTGTAGCTAGAAAACGTTATCCCTATTTTAAATCGGATTACTTAGAGAAAGATAGAATGAAAAAATACCATCAACTTAAACTCTTAGTTAGTTTACTACTAAGTTTGTTTTCGATTTCTTGTTCTAGTGACTTGGATTATAATCAAGTGAATGACTTCAAAATGAAACCAGTTATAGTCGCTAATTTGACCTATTTTGATATTGCTGCAAATAAGTTTGTCGATAACGGAATTGAGCAAAAAGTGGCTTTTGATGCGCAAGATTTTGATGTTTTTAGAGATTCTTTCTTCCGAGATAATTTAAAAAGAGCCGACTTT
>CAWURM010000124.1:0-15392 GCA_963924965.1 uncultured Flavobacterium sp. | reverse complement strand
TTCGATTATTTTTGCTGGGATTTTCCATAAAAATCCGGCCAAAATCACATAATCTGCATTTTCTTTCAAAATATTTAACACTTCATCAGTAGCAATAAATTCATTTTTGTCAAAACTTTTGTTCGGGATTCCCAAACGGCTCGCTCTTTCCAAAACTTTAGCCTCTTTTTTGTTGGACAGCACAAGAGCCACTGAAATTGTATCGCTGTTTTTAAAATAGTTGATCAAATTTTCAGCATTGGTGCCAGATCCTGAGGCCAGTATGACAATACGTTTCATGTGTGTTAATTATTATCGTGGTTGAAACAACAAATAAAATGAATTAAACCCAACAATTATGGGGTAAATAAAAAAACTTTGCCTAATTTTAAAACATTGAATTTGATCTTTTATGAATTAAAAGATTTTGGTTTAAATAAAGTTTTATATTTTTGCCGAGTAATTAAATTTAAAATAAAAGAATTATGTCAGACATTGCATCAAGAGTAAAGGCCATTATCGTAGATAAATTAGGCGTTGACGAAAATGAAGTAACAACAGAAGCTAGCTTTACTAACGACTTAGGAGCAGACTCACTTGATACTGTTGAGTTAATCATGGAATTCGAAAAAGAATTTGACATTCAAATTCCAGACGATCAAGCAGAAAACATTGCTACTGTTGGTCAAGCTATTTCTTACATCGAAGAAGCTAAAAAATAATAAACACACACTCGCTTACATTATTGTAAGCGGGTGTTATTATTTTTTTAAATATGAAATTCGAGATTGAAATTCAATCCAAAAGATATTTATAATCTAATACCCACGGCTTTTTTGTAACCAAAATACAGTAAAGAAAGCGTGGGTTTTATTTGTTTAAAGAAACAAAATATATAAGCTATGGAATTAAAGCGAGTTGTTGTTACAGGTTTAGGTGCTCTTACTCCTATAGGAAATAATATTCAAGAATATTGGAACGCTCTGATCAATGGTGTAAGTGGAGCTGCTCCTATTACTTATTTTGACGCTTCAAAATTCAGAACTCATTTTGCTTGCGAATTGAAAAATTTTAATGTTGAAGATTTTCTAGACAGAAAAGAAGCAAGAAAAATGGACCGTTACGCACAATACGCGATGGTTTCATCAGAAGAAGCAGTGCTTGATGCTGGATTCGACTTTGAAAAATTAGACAAAGATAGAGCTGGTGTAATATGGGGATCTGGCATTGGAGGACTTGAAACATTTCAAATAGAAATGCTCAACTTTGCTGCCGGAGACGGTACACCTAAATTCAATCCTTTCTTTATCCCAAAAATGATTTCAGATATTGCCAGTGGTCATATCTCTATTAAATATGGTTTTAGAGGGCCCAATTTCGCAACAGTTTCAGCTTGCGCATCCTCAACAAACGCAATTATTGACGCATTCAATTACATTCGCTTAGGTCACGCAGATGTAATGGTAACTGGTGGCTCTGAAGCTGCAGTTACAATTGCAGGAATGGGTGGATTTAATGCCATGCATGCGCTATCAACAAGAAATGATGATCCAAAAACAGCTTCTCGACCAATGGACAAAGACCGCGACGGATTTGTTTTAGGAGAAGGAGCAGGTGCATTAATTCTAGAAGAATACGAACACGCTATCGCAAGAGGCGCAAACATCTATTGTGAAATAGGTGGCGGAGGTATGTCAGCAGATGCGCATCACATAACAGCTCCTCACCCAGAAGGATTGGGTGCTAAAAATGTAATGTTAAACTGTTTGAGAGATGCTGGATTAAAACCAACAGATGTAGACGGTGTGAATATGCATGGAACTTCAACTCCATTAGGAGATTTAGCCGAATCGAAAGCAATAGAGCACGTATTTGGGGAACACGCTTACACCATGAATTTGAACTCAACAAAGTCAATGACCGGTCACCTTCTAGGAGCTGCTGGAGCTGTTGAAACCATTTCCTCTATCCTATCGATGAAGCACGGATTAGTTCCACCAACAATTAATCATTTTACAAATGATGAAAATATTGACTCGAAATTAAACTTCACTTTCAATGTGGCTCAAAAAAGAGATATGAAAGTAGTGATGAGTAATACTTTTGGTTTTGGAGGTCATAACGCTTGCGTACTAGTTAAAAAATTAGACTTGTAAAAACATATGAGTATAATAAGAAAAATATTTTCGAAATCCCGTTCTCTAGAAGACGGGATTTTTTTTGATGCTATTGAAAAAATTTTAGGATTTGCACCAAAAAATATTGATCATTACAAAAAAGCCTTCACCCATCGATCTTCCAACAAAATGAATACGGAGGGAAATCCCATTAATTATGAACGACTAGAATTTCTAGGAGACGCCATGTTAAGCTCTGTTATAGCAGCTCATTTGTTTAACAAAGCACCACATGGTGACGAAGGATACCTAACAAAAATGCGTTCAAAAATTGTAAGTCGAGACCATTTGAATGAACTAGGGAAAGATTTAAATTTAATTCGGTTCATAGAAAGTAAAGTACCGGTACAACATTTTGGAGAAAACATTCACGGAAATATTTTTGAATCCTTGGTAGGAGCCATTTATCTCGACAAAGGCTATAAATATTGTGAAAAATTCATTCAAAAAAGAGTAGTAATACCTTATGTGGACATATCTAGATTAGAAGGAAAAGTAATTAGCTACAAAAGCTTAGTTATTGAGTGGTGTCAAAAAGAAAAGAAAATATTTCATTATGATATTTTTGAGGATAACGGCATTGATGGCGAGCGCCTTTTTGGAGTCAAATTAAGTATTGATGACAAAGTTATTGCAAAAGCAAGAGCAACATCAAAAAAGAAAGCAGAAGAAAAAGCATCACAACGTGCTTATTTTGCATTTCAAGAAAAAATGGATAAGAAATAATACTAAATCCATTAAAACTACAACGTTTTCGTTCATAAATTAACGAAATCATTACATTTTCAGCTCTCTAGCTTCGATAGAAATAGTATATTTACATAATATTTTACATGAATATGGCTATTCATAAACTGGATCTTGGCGAATTTGACGAAATAGACTATAATCTTATTGCTATACATACTGCACTGGAAGATTATCGATTAGCATTTTTCATTAATCAAAAACTTCCAATAATCCTTGGAAAAAGTAAAGACGAAGTTCAAATAAACATAAAAGAAGGAGAAACAAAATTTTCTAGATTTTATTATTATGACACGGAAAAAGCCATTTCTTGGAATTTAGTTCAAAATAAAAATGAAGTGTATCAAAACAAAAAAGATAGCACCCAAAATTTATTTTCAAATATTACAATGGAAATTTCGACAAAAGTTTATTTACTACCTGAATTTAAAAAAGCGGATTATTTTTTAAAAATAGAAAATACCCAAGATACTGTAAATATCTCAAAAATAAAGGCAATTTTAAACACAATCGAAAGCATATCTACCGTTTACACAGTAGATACCAATAAAATAAAATCGAAAAACAATTTAATTTTTTAATACAAATGATTCCAAACAAAAAAACCAAAATTGTAGCCACACTAGGACCAGCGTGTAGCACAAGAGAAATAATAAAAGACATGATTGACGCAGGTGTCAATGTTTTTAGAATTAACTTTTCTCATGCAGACTACGAAGGTGTAAAAGAAAAAATAAATATCATCAGATCATTGAACGATGAATTTGGATATACAACTGCAATTTTAGGAGATTTACAAGGACCTAAATTGCGCGTAGGGGTTATGAATGAAGGAGTAGTTGTGCATGATGGCGACTTAATTACTTTTACTACAGCAGAAGATATTATTGGAACGGCTGAAAAAGTATTCATGAAATATAAAAATTTCCCCAATGATGTTAATCCTGGTGAAAGAATTTTATTAGATGATGGAAAACTTATTTTCGAGATAGTTTCAACAGATAAGAAAACGGAAGTTGTTGCTCGCGTAATTCAAGGTGGTGAATTAAAATCGAAAAAAGGGGTAAACCTTCCTAATACTAAAATATCTCTTCCTGCTTTAACAGAAAAAGATATTGCTGATGCTATATTTGCTATTGGTCAAAAGGTAGATTGGATCGCACTTTCTTTTGTAAAGACACCTCAAGATCTTAAAGACCTACAAGATTTAATCAACGAACATTCAGATGTTAAAATACCAATCATTGCCAAAATCGAAATGCCAGAAGCATTAGAAAACATGGACAAGATTGTTGCGTATTGCGACGCTTTAATGGTCGCTCGTGGAGATTTAGGGGTTGAACTTCCTGCTCACGAAGTACCATTAGTTCAAAAAGATTTGATTCGCAAAGCTAAAATGGCTCGAATTCCTGTAATTGTTGCCACACAAATGATGGAAACGATGATCACGAGCTTAACTCCTACTAGAGCTGAAGTAAATGATGTCGCTAATTCAGTAATGGATGGCGCTGATGCAGTAATGCTATCTGGAGAAACTGCTGCTGGAAATTACCCTGTACAAGTAATCCAAAAAATGACGCAAATCATTCAAGCTGTTGAAGATTCTCCGCTAATTCAAGTGCCTCAAAACACTCCACAAATAAAAACAAAACGTTTTATAACTAAAACAATTTGTCGCCATGCTGCAATTATGGCGGATGCAATAAAAGCAAAAGCAATTTGTACCTTGACTAATAGCGGCTATACCGCTTTCCAAATTTCAGCTTGGAGACCATCAGCTCACATTTTGGTATTTACATCTAATAAAAGAATCGTAACTCAACTGAGTTTATTGTGGGGAGTTAAATCATACTACTACGACAAAACAGTAAGTACAGACGATACAGTAACAGATATTAACGAAATTGCAAAACAAAAAGGATATGTGACTAAAGGTGATTTCCTGATCAATTTAGCAGCAATGCCTATTAAAGAAAAAGGAATGGTTAACACCATGAGAGTTTCTGAAATAGAATAAACAAAGTTTTAAATAAAAAGATCCGTCTTGTCAATAAATGAACAAGACGGATTTTTTGTGCTTCATTTATTTTTATTTTATCTTTGAGAAAAATTAGTTCAATTATTATGGAATTCAAATCGAAAAACCCTTTTTTAAATAACAAATCTTTTTCGGCCACGAGCAAAGATCAAGTGCATCAAGCAACAGTAATAGATTTCAATCAAGAAATGACTTTATCTGGAACCATCAACAAAACATTTCTTTTGTTTTTAATCCTTACCGCTTCGGCAATGATTACTTGGTGGATGACTTTTAACGGCATGAACCCAATGGTCCCTGCTTTTGGAGGAGCTATTATAGGATTACTATTAGTGGTTACTTCAGCATTTAAACCCCAATATTCTCCGTACTTAGCGCCTGGGTACGCCTTGTTTGAAGGACTATTTATTGGTGGAATATCTGCTATTTTTGAATTACGTTATCCTGGAATTGTAATAGAAGCGGTTAGCGCCACCTTTGTCACGTTTATGGTTTGCTTAGGCTTGTATAAATTCAAAATCGTAAAAGTAACAGAGCAATTTAAATCCGTTGTTATTGCCGCTACATTAGCCATTGCTACTTACTATTTAATTTCATGGTTATTTTCTATGTTTACTAGTTTCCAACCGGTACATTACGGAAATTCAATGATGAGTATAGGCATCAGTGTTTTTGTTATTATCATCGCTGCATTGAATTTATTTTTGGACTTTGATCGTATCGAAAAAGGAGTTCAAGAAAAAATGCCCAAATACATGGAATGGTTTGGCGCGATGGGTCTCATGATAACCTTAGTTTGGTTATACATTGAGTTCTTACGTTTGCTATCAAAACTTTACAGTAAAGACTAAAAATAGAACATAAAAAAACCTTTCTTATCGAAAGGTTTTTTTTTTATGCAGCTCTTTCAAAAGCAATAAAATGACTTACTTCTCCTTTTTGATTGAAGATAGGATACCCTTTAATCATACAAATATAGGTTTCTCCATTTTTTTTATAATTAATCACTGTTTTCTCAAAAGGCTCATGTAATTGTATTGCCTTACCTATTTGCTTAGAAACAATTGTGCTTGTGTTTTTACCTTGAAACATCGTAGGACTGTTACCAATAACTTCTTCTGGTGTATAACCATTCATTTTAGTAATGTTTTGGGAGGCAAAGACAATAGACAACTTGGCATCCGTCACGATAATGACTTCATCAGAATTATTATGACTGGAATCCCACATGTTTTTTTGCCATTTAAATGCAGTTCCCATCTGTTCCAAGAGATTTAGGTCCGCAAATGCACTACGTAATTCATTTATTATATTGTAATGGAAATTCCAAGAAGTGATCGGAGCTGTATTTATTCTTACGTCGAGGTAATGCCTAGCCACCGCATTTTCATAGTTTTTAAAATCAATCATGTCACATATTTTGGTCAAATATAATCGATTAAAAAAAAATAAAATCGAAATAAGCATACTTTAACTATTGTTGAACCACACGGCAACAGCCTTTTAGAACGAAAACTTAAGTTGAACCACTACCGCTTTCTTTACTTCAGTACTAAGATTACTTAATGATATCCCGAGCAATCGAACAGAATCTTTCATCTTTTCCTGGTATAAAAGCTCTTTTACAGTCTCCAAAATAAGTCCTTTATCTGACACAAAATAAGGGAGTGTTTTACTCCTCGTTTGTTGTGTAAAATCACTATATTTTATTTTCAAAGTAACTGTCTTGCCAGAAATAACATGTTTTTTCAATCTTTTCTCTAATATTGATGCAATAGTTTCTAATTGATCGAGCATGAAAATTTCTGAAGAAAGATTGCTGTCAAAGGTATGTTCAGCAGCCACTGATTTTGTGATCCGATTTGATTTAACTTCACTATTGTGTATTCCACGAACGACATGATAATAAAAGGCTCCTGATTTTCCAAAATGCTGCTCTAAAAATTCCAGCGATTTACTTTTCAAGTCTAATCCTGTAAAAACCCCCAACTGATACATTTTTTCGGTGGTCACTTTGCCTACACCATAAAACTTCCGAATGGGAAGCTCCTCTAAAAAAGAAAGTACTTCATCTGGATTAACTGTTTTCTGTCCGTTTGGTTTGTTGTAATCACTAGCAATCTTAGCTACAAATTTATTAATAGAAATGCCTGCTGATGCCGTTAATCCTACTTCCTGAAAAATTCGTTGTCTAATTTCTTGCGCCAATAAGCTGGCACTAGGATTTCCTTTTTTATTTTGGGTAACATCTAAATACGCCTCATCAAGTGAAAGCGGCTCTATCAAATCTGTATACTCTCTAAAAATCTTGTGTATCTTAGTTGAAATCTCCTTGTATCTATCAAAACGTGGTTTAACAAAAATAAGTTCAGGACAATATTTTTTTGCCATTACACCGCTTAATGCACTTCGAACACCAAATTTCCTGGCTTCATAACTTGCCGCCGAAACCACACCACGATTTTCTGAACCACCAACAGCAAGAGGCTTACCTCTTAAATCCGGGTTGTCCATTTGCTCTACAGAGGCATAAAATGCGTCCATGTCAATATGAATGATCTTCCTATTTGATGAGTACTCCAACATGGTGTAAATTTAAATAGGATTTGTTTTAAAAACCGAAAATCAGTTAAATAATTAATACTTTTGATAAATAAAACCGAACAGTTGAATAGAAGATTTGATTTGCACCCACAAACTTTATGATTTGCTGATAATAAATAATAAAGCCAAAAGATTTAATTACCCTAAACTATGATAGAAATAGAACGTAAATTTTTAATTACATCTCAGGATTTTAAAAAAGAAGCTTTTACAAAAAACAGCATTAAACAAGGTTATTTAAGCTCAGTTCCCGAAAGAACGGTTAGAGTGAGAGTTAAAGCTGATCGTGCCTTTATGACCGTAAAAGGTGCCTCAAACGACTCTGGCCTGTCTCGTTTTGAATGGGAAAAAGAAATAACAATAGAAGATGCCAATCAACTACTTCTTCTTTGTGAAAAAGGAGTTATTGATAAAACACGTTTTGAAGTAAAAATAGGCACCCACATTTACGAAATTGATGAGTTCTACGGCGAAAATGAAGGATTAATTATAGCTGAAATTGAACTTGGTGCAGAAAATGAAACTTTCGAAAAACCACAATGGCTTGGAAAAGAAGTGACAAATGACAACAGGTATTATAACTCTTATTTGAGTAAAAATCCTTTTACTAATTGGGAATAATTATTTTGTAAAAACCTCAATTGAAACAGTCATTACTCCAACGCCTTTATTTTTGGCAATTTCCATAAATGCCTTCTTAGACAAATCGATCTCTCGAGATCTTACAAAGGGACCTCTATCTATCACTTCAACAATAACAGATTTACCGTTTGCTTCATTTGTAACTCTCAATTTTGTGCCAAAAGGAAATTTTTTATGTGCTGCAGTATACTTATTCATGTCAAATATAGCACCACTAGCAGTTCTTCTCCCATGAAACTTATCTGCATAATAGGAGGCATGTGCCCCTTTTTTAAACGCTGATAATTTTCCATACCTTTCCGGCAAAGTGTCTTTATCAACTTCCTGCTGGACTGCCACAGGTTTAGATTTTTTGATCGTGTCTTTGGGTATAGAAGTTCCTAGAAGTGCGTTCTTAATTTTATCTGCTATTGAAGTTTGACTACTAGCCAATCCCACAATTGCAATTAAAAAAAACAATGTTGTAAATTTTCTCATATATTTTTATGTCTAATGCGTATTTTACAAAAACCATACCTAGATAAAAAAAGTCCTGTAAAAAGGACTTTATATCTATTTTACAACCATAAACTCCATGGTATTCTGCTTAATATAAGCAACAGACCTAAAGTATAAAAAATAGCGAATGTTTTAAACTTAGATTCACTAGTTGTCAGTTTCTTATGTTTAGACCACCCAATAGTAATTAATGTAATAGCAATAATATTTATAACAGGATGCTCCACTGCTGTTAATCGAAGAGCAGCATTTTTCATTACTACACCCATTCCAGAATTACTTAAAGCAGAAAATCCATTAGGCGATACAAAATATAATATTAATCCAACTAATAGTTGTGAATGCGTTCCTATTAAACCAAAAATGGCAATCTTTCTATCCTTTGCGGTAAATTCTTTTTTACCAATATAACCTAAAACTGCATTTATAACTGCAATAACTAATAATAAAAGAGCTAAATATGCCCAACCAGAATGAAATTTTTGAATAAATTCGTACATAGAGTAATTATTTTTTTGAAAACAAATATAAACAAAAAAGCATAAAAAAACGGCATTACACTGAAAGTGAATGCCGTTTTGCAATTAATTTATTTAACTCTTAGAAGTTGTAACGTAAACTAAAGTTCCAAGTTCTTCCATAACCGAAATAAACTTGATTTGTAGTAGCTACACCATCATAAGTTGGAGTGTTTCCAGTAGCAAAGTTATTTGTTCTAGATTCAGAAATATAAATTTCGTTAAGTACGTTATTCACATTTAATCTGAAGCTAACTGAATCATCTTTGTCTTTACCCACTAACATTTTATATGAAAATCCTGCATCCATTAAACCGTAAGATGGCAATTGTAATGTTCCAGAATTTTGTTCAGTTGTAAATTTACTAGGATCAATTGAAGCGTATAATTTATCAGCAACTCTATAGTTTGCATCTAAACTTACTCTTTCAACTAATTCATATCTTGCACCAATACTAGCAGTATTTTGAGCAGCATCTCCAACTTTTAATTTATCTAAGAATAAAGTAGTTGAAGTACCTCCACTAATTTTGTTGTTTTCTGCATCATATCTATTACTAGCTACATTTCCTTTGTAAGTCCAATTTCCAATAGAAATCATTGCATTTACACTTAATTTTGGTAATGGTTTAGCATTCATTTCAAGTTCAACACCTGAGTGAATTTCAGTAAGACCATTAAAGTCATAGTATCCACCAATATTATCAGCAGCAGCATCGCTATTTCTTTGGTATCTGTCTTTCCAAGAAGTGTAATACACATTTAAGTTAGCACTGAACATTGAAGAACGGTACCCATATCCACCTTCTAAACCTAATACTTTTTCATTAACTAAGTTTGCAGCTACAATCGATTGATTGTTTGGATAAACAGCGTTGAAGAAAGGTTGTTTAGAATAAAATCCTGAATTTACAAAAACATTACTGCTTTCACTGATGTTATAATTCACCCCACCTTTAACATTTCCACCTAATAAATTTTCAAATTTTGTTTTATACAATGGATTAGACGCTAAATAAACAAAAGTGTCTTCTCTTTGAAAGCCTTGTTGTGAAATTGCTCCTTGGAAGAAAGCTGAAAGTTTATCAGTTGAATACTCTAATTGAGTAAAAGCACCTAACCAATTAACATAACCGTTATTGTTGTATTCAATTTTTTCTTGATCTTTAATATTTGCCCATGGATTCAAGCTTGGAGTAGCCTCATAAGTTTTATATAAAGTTCTATTAGGATTGTTTATATCTCTATTGTCAAAATAAGCATTAGCACCTAATCTATCTTCAACAATTCTATAGTGGTATCCAATGTATGTTCTAGCATCAACACCAAAATCAAGAATCAATTTATCTGATAATTTAGTATTTAAATCGATTACTGCACCATACCAGTTATGTGAATTCATAGAAGCTCTTCTAGTAAATCCAGTACTACGATTAGTTACAAATTCTCCACTAGAATTCGGAGAAAGTGGCTTTCCAATAGTGTTTGCTTGACCTGTATTGAATTTAACAAATTCATCAAATGGAAGTAATCCAGCGGCAGTTTTATAAGCTGAAGAATATGGGCTTTTCCCGATACTTCCAGTTCCTCCACCTCTACCCCATGAACCATAGAATACAGATGATAATCTTGTTTTATCAGTAATTTTGTAATCCCAATTTACAGAAGCAACTGGTTTACTGTAAAAGTTTCTAGCTAAAGAGTACTCTTCACCATTTTTGTAACCCCAATCAGAGTTGTACTTAATGTTTGGCTCTCCATTAGAACCATATTTAAGATATTCTGATAATGGATTTGCAAAACTTCTTTGGTGATGCCATTGAGGAGCACCTGTAAAAGTAAATTGAAAATCATGCTTCGCATTTGGTTTGTAACCTAAAGCAATAAAATAATTTTTTCCTTCAAATTTAGTTCCATCAACATAACCACTACCAGTAGTAGTGCTTAACAATACAGAAGCTGACAAACCATTTTTCATTAATCCAGTAGAGTAAGAAGCTTGGTTTTTAAAGTAGTTAGCGTTACCAAAAGAAGTAGAAACTGATCCACCTTCTTTCATTTCAGAAGTTCTAGTTACCACATTTATAGTTCCCCCAACTGATGAGATCGCTAATTTAGAAGAACCTAAACCTCTTTGTACTTGCATTGCTGAAGTTACATCAGACAATCCAGCCCAGTTACTCCAATAAACAGCTCCGTTTTCCATATCATTTACTGGAACTCCGTTTATCATAACCGCAACGTTTCTTTGATCAAAACCACGAATATTTATCCTTGCATCACCAAAACCACCACCTTGCTTAGTCACATAAACTGATGGAGTATTTGCTAAAATTTCAGGAAATTCTTGAGTTCCTAATTTTTCTTGAATCTCCGCTGCTTTAATTGTAGAAACAGCTACAGGAGTTTTTCTATCTTTAGCTATACCTAAGATAGTACTTGTAACAACAATTTCTTCTAATTCATTAGCATTAGATTTTAATTCAATTGCTCCTAAATTTTTTGTAGCCCCATTAGCCACAGAAAACTTAATAGTTTTAGGCTCAAAACCTATAAAAGAAATCACTAATTCTCCAGTACTAGCTGTAGTATTAATGGAAAACTTACCATTAAAATCTGCAGAAACGCCTGTCGCAGAACCTTTAACAGCTACGTTTGCACCAGGTAAAGAACCTTGGCCATCAGTAATAGTTCCGGTGATTTTCCCTTGAGAAAATGCACTTGCAACTACTAAAAACAGTAATCCAGAGAGTAACCAATTTTTCATTGTCTTCATTTTTTTTAGTTTATTATTTTTTGGCAAAATTATAACATTTTTACCGTAAATAGTTAACGCAATGTTAAGAAAATTTTCTTTTAAATTATATTTTTTGAAATAAAAATTAAAAATAAAGGTCATATTTTTAAAATTGATGCGAATTATAATCAAAAAAACGAGTGAAATTAACAATATGGCAAATAAAGCAAATAAAAAAAATGAAGTTGAGAAAAATAAAAAAGCCTGATTTTTTTTAAAATCAGGCTTTTTTTAACAATTTTAAATAAACTGTAAATTATTTATTTTTCAAAAAATAATTGAGTAGAAACTCTGTTGAACTATCGTGATTTTCAACGTTTGCTGTATTAATTTCATCCAAAATGGAATTAGCCAACTGCTTTCCTAACTCTACTCCCCATTGATCAAAACTGAAAATATTCCAAATAACTCCTTGAACAAAAATTTTATGTTCATACATCGCAATTAAGGAACCTAATGCATTTGGACTTAATTTATCAATTAGTATGGTGTTTGTAGGTTTGTTACCAGTAAAAACCTTAAAAGGAAGAAGGAATTCAGCTTTGTCTTTCTCCATTCCTGCTTTATCAAATTCTGCTTGAACTTGCTGTTCGGTTTTACCCTGCATTAATGCTTCCGTTTGTGCAAAAAAGTTCGACATTAATTTATCATGATGATCATTATTGCCATATAAAGGTTTCACAAAACCAATAAAATCAGATGGAATCAACTTTGTACCTTGATGAATTAACTGAAAAAACGCATGTTGTGCATTTGTCCCGGGTTCTCCCCAAATAATAGTTCCTGTTTGATATCCTACCGGCTTACCGTCTCTTCCCACGCTTTTACCATTACTCTCCATTGTACCTTGTTGCAAATAAGGAGCTAGTTTTTGCAAATATTGAGTGTATGGAATTAAAGCTTCACTTTCGGCACCAAAGAAATTGTTATACCAAACACTTAATAAAGCCAAAACAACCGGCATATTTTTATCGAAATCAGCCGTTTTAAAATGTTCGTCCATTTCATTTGCACCACTTAATAATTCGTCAAAATTATCGAATCCTATGGCTAAACTAATTGTAAGGCCTACGGCACTCCATAATGAAAATCGACCACCGACCCAATCCCACATTGGAAAAACATTAGCTGGATTAATTCCAAAATCGGTTACTTTTTGCATGTTAGTGGATACTGCGACGAAATGTTTAGCAACATCCTCTTGACTAGCTGATTTTAAAAACCATTCCCTAATTGTTTCTGAATTAGTAAGTGTTTCCTGAGTTGTAAATGTTTTTGAAACAATTACAAAAAGTGTTGTTTCTGGATTTAACTTTTTAATAATTTCATTGACATGATCACCATCTACATTTGAAACAAAATGCACTTTTAATTGATTGCTATAAAACTGCAAGGCCTCTACAACCATTGCTGGACCTAAATCAGATCCTCCAATACCAATATTCACTACATCGGTAAACGCTTTCCCAGTATATCCTTTTTTACTCCCTGAAATTACCTCATTTGAGAAAGCTTTAATTTTACTTTTTACGTCATATATTTCAGGAACCACATTTTTCCCATTTACAGTAATAACAGCCGATTCTTTAGCTCTTAGCGCCGTATGTAAAACTGCTCTGTTTTCGGTTTGATTAATTATTGCCCCTTCAAAATATTCATTTATTGCCTTTTTAAGTCCTATTTCATTTGCTAATTCCAATAACAAATCAATCGTGTTCTTATTTATGATATTTTTAGAATAGTCAATTAAAAAATCCTTCCATTGAATGTTAAATTGTTCAGTTCTTGAGTTGTCTTGTTGAAACATTTCTTTCATGGATGCATTTTGCATATCGTTAAAATGCTTCTGCAGCTTGTTCCAAGAAAGGGTTTCGGTAGGGTTTATTGTATTTAAGGCCATTGATTTTGAGACTCTATTATTAATATTATTTTTTTTGCAAAAATACTGAATTTAGATTTAATGAATAAACTGTTTGCATTTATATCACAATTTATTAGAAATAAGGTAGATAATACCTCTCATTGAAAAGGGACACTACTTTAATTGCGTGATTAAAATAGCGTCCCTTTCATAAAGGCTACCCGTTTAAAATTATAAATTAGCGATGCTGTCTAATTCATATTTTAAAGGCTCTATTTGCTTCAAAAATCGTGCTTTATTGGCCCCAAACATAGGTTCTCCATTTGGTAAATTTAGTTTTAGAGCATCTACTTGCTTTCCGTTTTTCCAAAATCGATAGCACACATGTGGTCCTGAAGCTAGTCCCGTGCTACCCACCCTACCAATTACATCACCTTGATTTACGTGTTGTCCACGTCTAACTAATATCTTCGACATGTGTAAATATTGCGTAGAATAAGTACCGTTATGCCTCACTTTTACATAATTTCCATTTCCTGCTGTATATCCTGTTTTTTCAACAATACCTGCGGCAGTAGTTGAAATAGGCGTTCCTGTAGGAGCAGCATAATCAGTTCCCTTATGTGCTTTCCATCGATGTTGTACGGGATGAAACCTATTCATTGTAAATCTGGAAGTAATTCGGCTGAATTTAATAGGTGTTTTTAAAAAGAAATTTTTCAACGTTTTTCCTTCTTCATCATAATACTCTACTTTACCTGTAGATTCGTTTTGTGCAAAAGGAAAAGCGTATATAATTTTGCCTTTATATTCAAAAAAGGAAGCTTCAAGATCTTCTACTCCATCATACACGGAATCATTTATAAAACGTTCTGTGAAAATGATTCCGAAACGATCTCCCTTTTTAAGTTTAAAAAAGTCAATAGACCAAGAATATATTTTGGTGATTTTATTTGCCAAAGCGGCTTCTACACTGGCGTTCCCTAAAGTTTCAGATAAAGACCCTTTCAATACACCGCCAATTGACCTTCTTTTAATAGTAATCGGTCTTGTTTTTTTATACGCCACAACAGCCGAGTCTCGTAAATCAAAAATATAATAATTAATGGCGTCCGGTTGGTAAATGAACACTTGTAGTTTGTTCTTTTTATCCTTTGACCTCAGCATGGTATAGGGCTTGTTTGGTCTTATGACTCTAACATCAAAAGTGTCTTTTACACTTTTAACAATCTCAAACACTTTTCTATCCCCAATGTTTTGCTTGCTAATTATCGTCCCAAAAGTATCGCCTCTTTTTACAGTGTCTTGAACCACATTAAAATCCGAATAATTAAATCCAAAATCCGAATTAGCAGCAATGGTCTTTACTTTTTTTACGTTTTCTTCCTTATCAGATTTATCATTAGATTTATTACATGATAGTATGGTGACTACTACTATTAAAATTACAAATACCTGCTTCAAACCGTATCTTTTTTTTTGAATTCAACTTATTTTTCAACACCCCAATTGGCTAACTCATCTTCACTCC
>CAWURM010000123.1:0-6965 GCA_963924965.1 uncultured Flavobacterium sp. | reverse complement strand
CCACCAATGGTTTGTGTAGGTAAAAGGTAAAAAAAGAGCTTCCGAGCTTTTTTGCTGTTTGATAAGCTTTTGTACAATCGATTTCAACGGTTGCGCCAAAAAAGGGTTCTTCAAATTTTCGAAAAAAATGAAAATGCTCTTTCCGTGGCCAATTCTCAATGTCTAAAAATGTTTTCAAAATAACTGTCTTAAATTATGTAGCAAAATTACAGCATTTTAAATTCTACTCAAAAATTATAGCTAGAAACTGTACCGCAATTTCAATATTGGCCCTAGTGCTATAAAAAACGATAATTAACACTCTTGAAATCTTGAGAAATTTAAAATAGTAACCAAAAATTATATAAAACCTAACTGTCTAAACATAATAAATAGCATTTAAATAGTTTTACCTTTGTTGTAAACACCTATTCCAATTTGTTATGAAAAACACCGCAATCGCACTATTTTCAATTTCTATTTTGATTGCTTTTACAAGCTGTAATCAAGGTAAAGCAGCGGGCGAAAAAGAAATTGAAAAACAAAATACTAAAATAGTTACAGATTCTGTTAAGGAAAAAGTAGTTGCCATTATTGATACTTTAGATTATAATAAAAGAATGCTAGCTATCAGTAATAACGACACGACTGGAAGATGGCCTGTAAAAACTCCATATCCGCTCCCTGGCGCCATATTGCCCTACAACAGAATCATTGCTTTTTATGGGAATCTATACTCCAAAAGAATGGGAATCCTTGGAGAAATTCCAAGAGACCAAATGCTGAAGCAATTACAAGGAGAAGTAGCTAAATGGGCAGCAGCTGACCCTACGGTAAAAACGATTCCTGCTTTGCATTATATCGCCGTTACCGCTCAAGGTGCGCCTGGAAAAGACAATATGCATCGAATGAGAATGCCGCTTAAGCAAATTGATACCGTAATAAGCTGGGCAAAGCCTATCGACGCACTAGTTTTTCTAGATATCCAAGTAGGACATAGCACTGTAAAAACCGAAGTAACTCAACTAGAACAATATCTCGCTTTACCCAACGTACATTTAGGAATAGATCCCGAATTTTCATTGAAAAACGGGCACGTACCTGGTACTAAAATAGGGACATTTACTGCAGACGATATTAATGACGCGATATATATCCTTGCCAACCTGGTTAAAAAAAATAAATTGACTCCAAAAGTGTTAGTTGTGCACCGTTTTACTCAAGGTATGGTTACTAATTACAAAAAAATAAAAACCGTTCCCGAAGTACAAGTTGTTATGGACATGGATGGCTTTGGTAGTAAAGTACTTAAAAGATCGACGTATTTAACTTACATTTATAGAGAGCCCGTACAATTTACTGGATTCAAATTGTTTTATAAAAATGATAATTGGAATGATTGGAAAATGTACACTCCAGAAGAGCTATTAAAATTCACTCCTCAACCGCTTTATATTCAGTACCAATAATTCTCTAATCAATGAAAAAAAAAACTTTAATAGTCATGAGTTGTTTTTCGGTTTTGTTTGGCTGTCAATCGAAAACGGACCAAAAAGAAACCACTCAAATTGAAATTAAACCAATTGCCACCGCTACTTCAGTGAAAGTTCAAAAAAAAGAACCTGCTACTGCTCCTAATATCCTTTCTAAAAAGGAAGTACCTATCTTATGTTATCATAACATACGGGAATTTAGCAGTACAGCTAGCGGAGATATAAAAACCTACACGGTTAAGCCTACTGTTTTTTCAGCTCAAATGAAAACACTTGCAGATGCAGGCTACCATACTATTATGCCAAATCAATTGTATGAGTATCTAGTACATGATGCACCACTTCCTGACAAACCCGTGATGATCACCTTTGATGATACAAGAGAAGAACAATACACTTTAGGTGCCGCTGAAATGAAAAAATACGGATTTAAAGGTGTTTATTTTGTGATGACTGTTGCTATTAACAGACCCAAATATCTGACTAAAGAACAAATTAAAGACCTTTCAGATTCCGGTAATGTGATCGCAGCTCATACTTGGGACCACCATATGGTAACAAAATACAGTGGTGACGACTGGAATATCCAACTCAATAAACCAAAAGCAAAATTAGAAGAAATAATAGGCAAGCCTGTGACTTATTTTGCCTACCCTTTTGGGCTGTGGAACTCAACTGTTATTCCAGAAATTAAAAAAAGTGGTTATCAAATGGCTTTTATTTTATCTACAAAAAGAGACGCTAACGACCCTCTTTATACCATAAGAAGAATCATCGTTTCTGGTACTTGGACGGCTGAAGGAATGCTTAAAGCGATGGAATCTAGTTTTAATAAGCCCGTTGAAAAATAAGGAAGCAAAAAAAACATCATTTTAATATTTAAAATGATGTTTTTTTTTCTTTAAATTATCCCGTTAGTTATTTGACAACCATCCTTTTGGATCCGTATATGTTGTATTTTGAAGTAACAAGAATTTAATTACTGTTTTTCCAGTATCTCCATTTGTTCGTACTCTACCTATACTTTGTTTGATACTTATTTTATCTCCCTTATTTACGGATACAGAACTTAGGTTTTGATAAATGGTGAAATAATCTCCATGCTGAATCATTACCGCTTTATTAACTGGCGACAACACCATTACACTTGCCACTTCTCCCCCAAAAACTGCTCTTGCCGAAGCGCCTTCATTTGTCGTGATTTCTACCCCGCTATTGTGTACTACTAAGGAACTATAAATAGGATGTGCTTGATCTCCATAACCTAATGATATAAATCCTTTTTCCACAGGCCACGGCAAATTACCTCTATTGGCTCTAAAATTATCAGCTATCAATTTTGATTCTGGCGTCAATTCAATTCTGGATGAAGACACTGATTCTTTGGCCGCTTCTTTGGCCGCTTCACGCACAGCTTCTTTAGTTTCCCCTTTTGTATTAGACTTTGTGTTATTTGCTAATGCTAATGCTTTGGCTTTAGCTCTTTCTACAGCTGCTTTTCTATTGGCTTCAGCAATTGCTTCACGTATTAAACGGTCAATTTGCTTGTCTATCGTTTTAGATTCTCTTTGTTTTTTTCTAATATCAGAGACGATTCTGTTTTTATCTTTCTTGATGGAATTAACAAGCTTTTCTTGTTCTAGTTTTTCTTTTACTAAGCCTGCTTTTTCTTTTTCGTTTTCTACGATTAGTTTTTGTTTGGCTATTTTTTGAACATTTAATTTTTTATTGTAATCAATTAGCTCCGTTGATTTTGAGTAAATTTCTTCTCCCTGAGCTTTTCTAAAATTAGTGTATTGTTTTAAATACTGCGCTCTTTTGTAGGCTTGTAAAAAATTCTCAGATGATAATATAAACATCGCTCTACTTTGCTCAGATCGACTTTTATAAGACTTTAAAATCATCTTAGCATAATCCTCTTTAAGAATTGACAATTCTTTATTTAGTTTATTAATCTTCATTTGATTAATATACATGTCATTTGCTAAAAGTTTGCTTTGTTTCTCTGTAGTATTGATTAGAATTTCTTTCAGTCTAATCTTGTTTTTTTGAATCATAAACACATTCATAGCGGACTTTTCCTTGGACTTAACGGATTGCAGTAACTTTTCGTTATCCCTGATTTCCTGCTGAATTTGGGCTTTTCGTTGTTCTAATTTTTCTTGTTGAGTTGACTGACTCCACATTACTGAAGTCATGCCTATAAAAATTAAGCTAAGGAGAAATTTTGGCATCTTAAAAATATATTTTTGCAAATTTACTTAATTATAATTCTATTGTAACCATTTGGGACACTATATGGGAAAGAAAGTTCTTCATTGAATGAAATTGTACTGTAATCTAGATTAATCTCGGATTTCCCTTTTAATTGATACGCATTTATAACCACATTTGTAGGCATCAGCGCTTCTTTGTATTCTTTTATATCAGCATAGGCTACCTGAATCATTCTTCCCTCGGCAGTTTGCGTAATCTCTTGCCTATTGATCGTGAAATCCTTTGCATTGATATAAAATGTCTTCTTGGTATTCGTTTTAGCTAAATCATCTAATCGATACAATTGCTCCACTAAAGACTCCGTATATTTTCCTTTTTTGAGATCATCCAGTGCCTCTCCTAGTAACATATTTTGAATTTTAATATAATCTAAATCAGTTCCTAACCACTGGCTTAACGAACTAAAATCACCTTCAAAATACGTTCCTTTAATTTTTTCATAATAACTAACAGAGTTAGGAGTTATAGAGGCCTTCGCCATTGTAATTCCTAAAAAACGTATGCTAATTAGAATTTGCTCGTTTTTCTTGATTCTAATTTCTGCAGTAACATTTTGAGATTGTTTGTCATCACTATACCGTGCATTTGCTTTAATGTATAATGTAGAAAAATCACTTTTATTGTTATAGTGTGATGCTATTATTTTTTTTGCTGTTAAATAACTAACTGGCATCGTAGCTTCAGTTACTACTGCTTTTGATTTACAAGAAATCAAGGCAAGAAGTACTAGTAAAGCGAATATCTTTTTCATTCTATTTCTATTTTTTTAATAATTGATTGGCCTTGGAAAAATAGAAATCTTTTTTCTTATTATCACCCAAACCATTGTAAGCTTCTCCTAACTGAATATTAAAATTTATTTCCAATGCTAGGTCTTCAACCAAATAATCCAAACCCATTTCTAATATCTCTTTTGCTTTTTTAAACTGAAGCAATTGATTGTAACTAAGTCCTGCATAATAATAAAACTGCGGTTGTGTGGGGAAAACATCTACCATTTCCATACCTTTTTTTGCCGCTAAATCGAATTGTTTCGTTTCGGCGAATGCTTGAAGCAACAGCAAATTAGTTTCAAGATCCAGACTTGCATTTTTTTGATTCGCTTTCACATAATAAGCGATAGCTTTATCCCATTGTTTCTTTGCGTGATAAAACTTTCCTATCTCTTTGGAAACATTTACATCTGGGTCTCCATCAAAATAACCCACTGCCTTTTCCAATTCTGAGGTATATTGCGGGTTTGCATTTGCAAAAATTAAGAACTCATTGAGAATTCTATGTTTTATTTTGGAATCTATTTTACTACTTGCTAATACCATATTCATCGCCTGAACCGCTTTGTCTCCATTGTTTTGTTCCAAATGATACTTAAACAAACTCACTTGAGCCCATTCAGATGTTGGGATTTCACTCTCCAATTTTCGTGCCGTTTCCAATACTTTATCTACCTCATTATTTTTCGAATACAAATAAATAAGTGAAATATAATTAGATTCTTCCTTTGGATATTTTTTGATCTGTTCTGTTAAATTTTGGATTTCCGTATTTTGGTACTTTCCTTGCGATAGAATTTGAATTTTGTACGACTCCCGCCTGTCGGTTTTACCGGTGGTCTCATTCAGTTCATTAATTAGCGCCAAAGCTTTATCATATTGACCTGTATTCATGTACAGCGAAGTCAAATCTTCTTTGAATTTTGGATCAAATGAAATTAGTTTATTAATGGTAATAATACCACGTTCAAAATCTTTAGTGGCATAATTCACATCGTACATCCCCACCCAGAACCACTTGTTCGTTGGGTCAATTTGGGTCGCTTGTTCAAAAGAAGAATAGGCGTTTTTATAGTCTTTTAAAGCTAAATAATTTTTTCCTAATTCAAAATACACGGTTGCGTTTTGTGGCTCAAGTTTCAAACATTGCTCTAAAGCTAAAATGGCTTTGTCGTAATTTTCTATTGCTTTTTGCTTTAAAGACTCGTAAAATAAATCTTGAAATTTATTACTATCTATTTTTATTTGCTCTGGCTCCGTTTGCGCCAATACGGGCGCTGAATTGCTTAGCAAAACAAATAAAAGAAGTAATAAACCGGTGTTTTTCATCTTTAATTGCGCTACACTTTACTATTCTAAAACAGAATAATCTCCAATACTGATACTTTTAAAATTACCATCAAAACTAACATGATTCCCAATCATGGCATTGTCTAAATTGGCGTTTTTAATGTGTGAATTCGTTTGAATCAAACTGTTTTTTATGGCACTATCAATTATATGACATCCTTTACCTAGCGATACATTAGGTCCAACGGTTGCATTGACAAGTACTACATCATCCGCAATAAAACAAGGAGGAATGATCGTTGAGTTCTCAATTTTAATAGATTTACTCACTAATGCAACTCCGTCATTTTCCAGAAACCCTAGCATTCTAGAATTGGTTTCTACGGTTACGTTTTTATTACCACAATCCATCCATTCATCAACACTACCTGTTTTAAAAACGTTACCATTAGCCATCATAGCTTTGATACCGTCATTAATTTGATATTCTCCTCCGTTTTGAATGTTATTGTCGAGTACGTTTTGTAATTCTTTTTTTAGATTCCCTACTTCTTTGAAATAGTAAATCCCGATAACCGCTAAATCACTTACAAATTCAGTTGGTTTCTCCACCAATTCTGTAATTTCATTATTGGCGTTCATTTTTACTACACCAAAAGCTTCTGGCTGATCTACTTGTTTTACCCAAATAACAGCATCGGCAGTTGGATCCAAATCAAAATCGGCTCTAATTAATGTATCTGCATAAGCGATTACTGCAGGCCCAGATAAGGATTCTTTGGCACACATAATTGCATGACCTGTCCCCAAAGGTAAGTCCTGACGATAAATAGAAGCTTTTGCTCCTAAACTTTGTGCTAATTCTTCTAGACTTTTTACTACATCATCCCCAAAAAAAGCTTCATCACCAAGAATAAAAGCTATCTCTTCGATAGGCTCTTTTAATATTTTGGCAATATCCTCCACCAGTCGATGAACGATTGGTTTTCCTGCAACAGGAATTAAAGGTTTAGGTACTGTTAATGAATGTGGGCGAAGACGTGAACCACGTCCAGCCATTGGTACTATTATTTTCATATTTGATATATTGAAAAATTAAATGTTTGAAAGATTAAATGATTCTATTGGAATATTTAAACTCAACAAACTTTAA
>CAWURM010000122.1:0-21715 GCA_963924965.1 uncultured Flavobacterium sp. | reverse complement strand
ATCTGCCCATAAACTATTTTTAATTAATCATTTAAATACAACCCCTAGTTGTACAGGATTATTATACAAAAAAGAAGATGAAAACGCAAAGATATTGTAAATAAAATGTTTGTTCTTTATAAACATTCCTAAGATTTAAGAATATTTTGGAAATTTGTCGAAATCGGGCTTCCTTTTCTCTAAAAAGGCATCTCTACCTTCTTTGGCTTCTTCGGTCATATACGCTAAACGAGTAGCCTCACCAGCAAAAACTTGTTGACCGACCATACCATCATCTGTAAGATTCATGGCAAACTTTAGCATTTTGATTGCCATTGGTGATTTTCCTAATATTTCCTGCGCCCACTCATAAGCAGTATCTTCCAATTCAGCATGAGGAATCACGGCATTTACCATTCCCATATCCATCGCGTCTTGAGCCGAATAATTGCGTCCCAAGAAGAAAATTTCACGGGCTTTCTTTTGTCCGACCATTTTAGCTAGATAAGCGGAACCGTATCCACCATCAAAGCTGGTTACATCGGCATCTGTTTGTTTAAAGATAGCATGCTCTTTGCTCGCTAAAGTCAAATCACAAACTACATGTAAACTATGTCCACCACCCACAGCCCAACCCGGAACTACGGCAATAACTACTTTGGGCATAAAACGAATTAAGCGTTGTACTTCTAATATATTCAATCGATGCTGACCATCATCGCCTACATACCCTTGATGCCCACGAGCGTTTTGGTCACCACCACTACAAAAAGAATACACTCCATCTTTTGAGGATGGACCTTCAGCAGAAAGTAGTACTACCCCTATTGAGGTGTCTTCTTGCGCATCATAAAAAGCATTGTAAAGCTCAGCTGTCGTTTTTGGGCGAAAAGCATTGCGCACATCTGGCCTATTAAAGGCAATTCGAGCCACACCATTGCATTTTTTATAGGTTATATCTTCATATTCTTTTACAGTAATCCAATCCATTATAATTGTTTTAATTATTTTAGTGTAAAAATAAATCATTTTTTAGACTTTAAGCAATTGTATGCCTGTCTATCTGTAAGTAAAATTTTATCTTGATCTTTTTTTTTCTTAAAAAAACATTCTAAAATACAATTTTAACAATCCTAAATAAAGAAATAGTTTATCTTTAAGCATTACTAATCAACATTTTATGATTTTTTTGAGACCTGATTAGTAGTATGAGTGTGCCTAATTATTAATTTAAAAAAAGAATAAATTGAATTACAGTCCATTTTTTATCACTCCTTTTTCTATGGTTATAAAGTATGAAATTATAGATAAAACCAAGAATGATGAGTATTACGGTCTTAAGATCTGCTCTAAAGTCAAAATTAAAGAGTAACCCCTACGGTTAACAAAGAATCCTATTTTATTGCAATAAATAAGTGAAGCACTAGCTTCTATTTATTGCTCAGAAAACAGATCTTTAAATATATAAATACAACCAATGGCTTTAACGTGAAATTAATTTTTAGTTTAAAAGCAGCTGATATAAAGACCTAAAGAAAAAGTGTGTTTTTTTAAAGTAATTTGCGCTTAAGTAAATCTTGTTAAAATAGTATCCGAATACTATTCCATTTAAAAGTGAATAAATCTACTCTAAAAATGAAAACACATTTGTTTTATGGTTGTTTTGAGTTTAGAACATTCAAAACACTATAAAAGAAGAAAGACTAACCGTATCGGATTAGTCTTTCTTTTTTACACTAAATTCGAAATACTTATTCTTTAACCAAATAGATTCCGTCTTCTTTTATTTCAATCAGTTTCTCACGGTACAAGGCGCCAATAGCTTTCTTGAACGTTTTCTTACTCATTTTCAAAACCGTTTTAATATCTTCAGGATGAGAGTTATCTGTTAATCTTAAGAAACCGCGACTTGCGCGCAATTCATCTAGAATTTTATCGGCATTAGGTTCAATGCTTTGGTATCCTTGAATTTGTAAGGCTACATCAATCTTATTATCAGGACGAATGTTTTTTATGTATCCGCGCATGCGATCTCCAGTTCTAATCGAATCGTCGTATACTTCATCTTTATACAACAACCCTTTGTGACGCTCATTGATAATCACATTAATCCCTAGTTCAGTAATATGTGAGACAATCAAATCTACTTCTTCGCCTTTTTCAACCGTCAACTCCTCATTTTTAAGGAATTGGTTCGTTTTACTAGAAGCGACTAAACGATTTGTTTTTTCGTCCATATACAGGTAAACCAAGTAACGTTTTCCTTTTTCCATAGGACGCGCTTGCTCTTTAAACGGAACCAGAATGTCTTTTTCCATTCCCCAATCCATAAAAGCGCCTACTTGATTCACGTAATTCACACGTAACAGCGCAAATTCATTCAATAATATATACGGCTCTAATGTGGTAGCAACGGGACGTTCTTCATGATCTAAATAAACAAAAACAATAAGCTCCTCACCTATTTCAAATTCATTTGGAACATATTTATTAGGTAAAAGTACATCGTGAATCCCCTCAGGATCAGTATCTGGAGTACCCAAAAATAAACCAACTTGGGTATCACGAAGTATTGTAAGCGTATTGTATTTTCCTATTTCAATCATTTTATTCTATTTTCTAAGCCGCAAAGGTACGAAGTTTGAAAATAGTATACTCATCAGTTACTAGAATTCCCTATTATTTTACCTTTTAGTAGCAGTCCATTCTTTTTCATAACACAAATCCTCCTGCTGTCCGTAGTATCTTTTTGGCTGAACAACAGCCAAAAAAGGATACTTCCTCCCATCAGGGCTACATCAGATATCTTCGTTTTTAAACCACTAATTCTAGCTAATTCAAACGGAAGGAGCAAACTAGATGCAGTGCTTATCCATCATCCCTGCTTCAACAACTCTTAAATCTAACTTTAAAGCAGTACTTCTTCTATTTTTTTATTTATTTTTAAACTCTTAAAAACAATCAATTCCAAAAAATGAAACCAAATCTCATACTATTTCTAGTTAGCTTCCTGTTTTTGGCTCACATTTCAGCAGCCCAAATTACTAATGATGATCCCGAAATCAAAAAAATGATTGCTGAAATAAAAGCTGAAAACCTTGAAAACACTGTTAAAAAATTAGTCTCTTTTGGAACCCGCCACACTTTAAGCGATACCAAAAGTAAAACTAGAGGAATTGGCGCTGCCCAACAATGGGTGAAGTCGGAATTCGAAAAATACGCAGCCGAATCTAATGGAAGATTAACCGCTACCATTGATTATTTTACCATCAAAGCTGATGGTAGACGAATAGCACAAGACAGTCAACTGGGCAATGTGATGGCAACTTTAAAAGGAACCGACCCTAATGACGATCGTGTATTAATCATTAGCGGCCATCTCGATTCTCGTGTTACGGATGTGATGGATGCCAAATCAGATGCGCCAGGAGCTAATGATGATGGCTCTGGAGTAGCTGCCATGATGGAACTAGCTAAGATTATGAGCAAGCGATCATTTCCCTACACCATTATATTTGTTGCGGTGACCGGTGAAGAACAAGGTTTGTATGGCGCGCGCCATTTGGCCGAACTAGCCAAAAAAGAAAACTGGAATATTATTGCCATGTTGAACAATGATATGATAGGTAACAGTCTATCAAGCGGCACTAATTTGAGAGACAATACTAAAGTTCGCGTTTTTAGTGAAGCCACTCCTTATCTAGAAACTGAAGACGAAGCTAAAATGAGAAAACTGATTAATAGAGATAATGACAGCCCATCCCGTTTACTAGCCCGTTATATAAAAACCACTACAGATCAATATGTAGACCAACTAGAGGTCAATCTTGTGTATAGAAACGATCGCTTTTTACGTGGCGGTGATCATACTCCTTTTAGCCAAAATGGTTTTACGGCAATCCGTTTTTGCGAAATGAATGAAAACCACGACCACCAGCATCAAGATTTAAGAACCGAAAACAACATCAAGTACGGTGATCTTCCAGAGTTCATGGATTTTGAGTATTTAAGAAAAATTGCTGCGTCTAATTTAGCTACATTGGCTAATCTTGCATGGGCGCCAAAAGCGCCTACGAATATAGGAATCGAAATAAAAGACTTAACTAACTTTTCGACTTTAGTTTGGAAAGCTCCAGCAGGTAAAAAAGTGTATGGTTACCAAATATTAATTAGAGAAACATCGGATACGAACTGGCAAAAATCAATTTTTGTAACCGATACAAAGGCAACTATACCCTATTCTAAAGATAATTTTCTATTTGCGGTGCAAGCTGTAGACGAATTAGGACATGCAAGCTTGCCTGTATTTCCAATCCCCATTCGATAAATAGGAGAAAAACCCCATAAAAAAAAGCGCCCAAAAGGCGCTTTTCTATTTTATCTTGATTTACTAGTTGTAAACACTTTCTTTTTTAAAGTGCACTGCTAATAAATAATAAACTACAGCTCTATATTTATTGGCATTAGAACGACCATACTTTTCAATCACTGCATCAATTCCTGCATCTAATTCAGGTCCATCTTTAAGCCCTAATTTTTTTATTAAAAAATTATTTTTCACTGTATCCAACTCTGATTGTTGGCTTCCTGCTACTGTTGATGAGTCCTTATTGTAAATAGAGGGGCCGCAACCAATAGTTACTTTTTTCAATAAATCCATATCAGGATTAACTCCGCATTTGTCTTTTAAATCTGCGGCATACTTTACTATTAAATCTTCTCTTGCACTCATAAATAATGGGTTATGTTTTTGGTTAATAATTTGGATAGACTCAAATTTAGAAAATAAATCATTACAAACCCATTTTAATCTCTTCAAATAATAGAATTTTAGTACAATTTAATAGTTAATTTCAAATTACAGTCGATGAAAAAATAAAAAAGCACAACCTTGTTTTAGCGTAATTCTCTAAAAAATTGTAATAAAATTTTATCATTATCTAATGTTGGTGTAAAGATTTCCAAAATAGCTGGCTTATCATTTTTACCGTACAAATTATCTAATCCACTTAACAAAGTCGTTTCATTGCTTGCGATACTGTATTCAAAGCCATACATTTTTGCTAAGTGTTCCGCCGTAAGACAATGTGCTGTTTCAAAAAAAGTATTAAAAACTGGCGTTTCTGCATGTCCAGGTAAAATTCTAAAAATTCCGCCTCCACCATTATTAATCAAGATAATCTTGAAATTCTTTGGTATGTAGTTATTCCATAATGCATTACTATCGTATAGAAAACCAATATCTCCCGTTATAAAAACTGTTTGTTTACCACTCGCTACTGCCGCCCCAATTGCTGTCGAGGTACTTCCATCAATACCACTAGTCCCACGATTACAATATACTTCGATAGAAGGATCAATTTCAATCAATTGTGCATAGCGAATTGCGGAACTGTTACTGATTTGCAATTGGCTGTTTTTAGGCAAATTTGGAATTACTTTTTCAAAAACTTTAAAGTCGGAAAAAGGGATCTTCGCCCAATATTCTTCACTTTTTTGCTTTCGCAAAAGTTTTAAGGCCTGCCCTTTTTCAAAATAATCACTAGTTCTTGATTCTGTCAATGGTAAAAACGCATCAAAAAACGCATTGGTTTCCACCTCAAAATGTTTGGTTAACGCGCCAAAGGTATCATACGCTCGCAAAGAATCGATATGCCAATGGTGTTTGGGTTTGTATTTCCTTAAAAAAGCTTTGATTCGTTTTGACACTATCATTCCACCAAAAGTGACCAAAACATCGGGACGAAAATCAGTGAAGTCTTGATCTGTAAATGGAGTAATGATCGTATCTATGTTATTGATAAATGTAGGATGATGCAAATTCGACGTCGTTTCGGTTAAAACCACAACCGAAGTGTCATTGGCCAAAGCCTGAACGGTTTTTTCACTTACTTCATTTGGATCATTCACGCCTACTAAAACCATTTTTCGGTCAGAATTGTTCCAGATTTTTGCAAAATCAGCTAAATCTGCAGTTGATATTGTTTGGTTTACTTTTGCAGAAGCGAAAACTTTTGTTTCAATAGAAAGTACTGTCACCGTTTCATACAAAGGCTCTTCAAAAGGAGCATTAATATGAACGGGGCCTTTTTTATCTTGGGCTGCATTAATCGCTTCATTGATTTTGATATCATTTTCAATAGAAATCTCTTCTTGTAAATTAGCATTGTAAACGGAATGATTTTCGAATACATTTTCCTGACGAATGGTTTGTCCATCGCCAATATCAATCTTGCTCTGCGGACGATCTGCTGAGATTACGATTAACGGAATTTGGCTATAAAATGCTTCTGCAACAGCAGGATAATAATTCAACAATGCGGAGCCAGAGGTACAAACTAATGCCACCGCCTGCTTGGTTTGCTGTGCAATTCCAAGTGCGAAAAAAGCTGCGGCACGTTCATCAGCAATGCTGTAGCAAGTAAACTCAGGATTGCTTGAAAAACCAATTGTTAATGGTGCATTCCGCGATCCTGGAGAAATCACAATTGTGGTGATGCCTTTGCTTAAACAAGTTTGAATGATGCTTTGTGCTAAAGGTATTTTGGGGTAAATCATTAAAAATTAGTTTATTATTTAAGGTGTACTAATACAAAAATGCTGTAAACCTCGATTCGAGCAAAGTTACAAACTTGCCTACTCTTTTTAGTTCATTTTGGCCTATTTTTCTTAATTTTGAAAACAAATTATTATTAAATGGAAATCAAATTAAGAGCTTACCAAACAAGCGATACGCAAGCTATATTAGATATAATCAATTACAATATTTTAAATTCCACTGCTCTGTACGACTACAACACTAGAAGTTATGAGCAACAAAAAACGATTTTAGAGGATAAATTAGCAAAAAAATTCCCTGTTATTGTAGCCGAATTAGATGGTGTTGTTGCCGGTTTTGGCATGTACAGCGAGTTTAGATTTCGCGAAGCGTATAAATTCACCGTAGAGCATTCTGTATATGTAAACAACGATTTTCACGGCAAAGGAATTGGAAAATTGTTATTAGCTGAATTAATCACATTAGCTAAAAAACAAGGATTGCATACCATGATTGCAGTGATTGATGCTGAAAATCAAAGTAGCGTCGACTTCCACGAAAAATTTGGCTTTAAAACAGTTGGAATCATCAAAGAATCTGGTTTTAAATTCGACCGTTGGCTTCATTCTGTTTTTATGCAATTGATTTTAAAATAAATAAAGACTAATTCACTATTTCTTTTTTTAAATAGTGAATTAGCCCATTCAAATTATTCAGTATTGCATTACGCTTTAATCCAATTTATTACTGATGGATCTGTAGGTAACGTTTGTGGAGAAATCACTTTCTCTAATTCTCCATTTGAATTAATTAGGTACTTTTGAAAATTCCATTCTACATTAGAATCTTGTAACCCGTTTTTCGCTTTTTGAGTCAAAAACTGATACATGGCACACATATCGTTTCCTTTCACTGATACTTTGTCCATCATTGGGAAAGTTACCCCATAATTTTTTTGACAAAAAGTAGCAATTTCTTCATTGGTACCTGGTTCTTGTGAAGCAAAATTGTTTGCTGGGAAACCTACAATTACGAATCCTTTGTCTTTATATTCTTTGTAAATTGCTTCCAAGTCTTTGTACTGAGGTGTCAATCCACATTTTGAAGCTGTATTAACAATCATTACTTTTTTTCCTTTCAATGTTGCAAAATCAAAGGTGTTTCCTGATAAATCTTCTACTTTAAACTGGTAGATATTTTGTTTTTCTATTGCCATTTCGGTTTTGTTTTGTGCTTGGTTATTATTTTGAGCTTCATTTTTACAACTAAAAAGCAGCAGCGCTGAACAAGCTAGGACTAATACATTTTTCATAAAATATTTTTTTATAAAATTAAACAAATTGTAATTACTATAATGTGTATTAACTTTTTATTAATATTGAACAACTGTTAAAAAAAACCTAGCGCCACAATAAGTAAACGCTAGGCTAACAAACCAAAAACAAACCAATCAATTTTATTATAGTTCTTAAAAAGTATAGGTAACTTTCCCTTTGATAAAGAAAGGGGTACCCGGAGTAAAATGAATTTCTTCTACGCTAGCAGATTCGTTTTTCAATCTAGATTCAGTGGCAAACTGTGTTTCATTCCATTTGGAATTCAGGATATTTTCTATCGAAAGTCCGAAAGTGACTTTATCATACGTATAATTTAAATTCAAATCGGAGATTGCATATCCCTTAGCTACTATGGAATTATCCTCATTAGCAGGGCGGCTTTTTAAATAACGGTAACGCAATCCTCCAGAAAACCCATTCCATTTTTGAAAACTTAATCCTCCAGTGGAGGTGAAATCCGGGGCAAGTGGAATAAAGTCTTGTCCGCTTGGTTCGTTGATACTGCGAGCATGCGTATAATTTGCGTCAGCGTCAAAATATAAATAATCATTCAACTGGTACCGCAAGCCTAATTCGACTCCCATTCGTCTTGTTTTTCCACTCGGTTCAATGATTCCTGCATCACCGACATACACAAATTCTTGTTCTAAGTACAAATACCATAATGCTGAGTTTACTATTAATTTAGGAAATGGTTTCCAAATTGTCCCAACATCTGTACCTACAGCCGTAGGTAAAACTTGCTTTCCGTTGTTTTGAACCACTACCCTAGTATCATTCGAATGAAAACCAAATCCTGATTTTACAAAAAACTGCAAGTTGTTATTTTGAGAATAGATAAAATTTAATTTGGGAGAAAATTTTACTTCAGTTTCCGACTGCGTTTTATAACTCGGTGCCAATTTATCCTGATAATTGAATTTAAAATAGTCGAGGCGTACTGCTGGATTAATAAGGAGCTTTCCGAATTTAATTTCCGAATTTAAATAAGTAAAAACATTTGTTTCATCAATATCCCCTAATTTGATTCTCTCTAAAGTTGTACTTCGATTTAAAGTATGTGACAATTCCGTGTCTACTGTAGCATCAGCACGGAAACCCAAACCTAATTGGAACTGCACATCCCAATTGTTATTTTTCACTTTTCTATTCAGCTCGGTATTCATGCCATAAATCGAACGGTTTTCTTTTTGCTTGATTTGATCTCCATTAATAGGATCTTCTAAGAAAAAAGTAAAGTTAGAATACAATTCAAATTCATATTTTGAATAGAAAGCATTGGCTTTCATAAAAGTATTTTCATCAATAGGCTTCTTTAGACTAGCGTTAAAATTAGTTCGGCTTGTATTCCCGCCTTCGGTATCATCGACGGCACCAAATCTAGAAATGGTTCCATTATCTACCAATCGTTGTGGTATTTGGCCTGAAGCGTCCCACTTACTCGAGAAACGGGAAGCTGTGATGGAGAACTTAGAATTATCGTCTAAAATTGCCGAATATTTCCCTAACAGATTGACTCTATTAAAATTTTGGGGAGAATCAAATGGGCCGTCTGTTAGGATATATTCACTCGCGATATAAGCCGATTGTTTTTTTTGTTTGTCCAATAAATTAAACAAAGCTACTGTTCTCAACGTATTAAATTGACCCGCTTCAAAGCTGATACTGCTTTTATCTAATTTTTCTTTAGTTTGGAAGGCTACGTATCCTGCAGTTGCAAAATCCCCTTTGTCCGCATAATACGCGCCTTTTCCAAAATCTATTTTCTCTACTGTTTCTGGAATCACAAAATGCAAGTCGGCATAGCCTTGACCGTGCGCATGAGAAACCATATTAACCGGCATACCATCTACTGAAATCGCAATATCTGTACCATGATCAATATCAAAACCTCGCAAGAATATTTGCTCTGCCTTCCCTCCTCCTGCGTGTTGACCAATGAATAATCCTGGTACTTTTCGAAGAATTTCTTGAGACGAATTTACGGGTGTAGTTTGTAAATCAATTTTAGAAATCACATTCATAGCTGAGAGCTTTTGTTGGATTACAATTTCGTTCAATCTAAAAATATCATCTTCTAATATAATGTTGTTTGCACCATCTACTACCTTATAATTTAACTTTTTATAGCCTAAAGCACTTATTTCTAGTAGGTCTCCAATTGTCGTTTTATCAATACTAAACATTCCTAAATCATTAGTATGCGCATGACTATCTGATGTTAAATTTACCAAATAAGCATTCTCAATAACGTTCCCAAATTGATCTGTGATCGTTCCTTTTTGAACTTGACTGTGCGATACTAATCCAGTAAGGAAAAGCATAAAAGCTATAAAATATCTCATCTGGTTTTTATAATTGATTAACCTTTAGCTCGAAGTTTGGACCTAGTTCATAAATACTTCCTAATAACTCATCTTTTATAGGAGCTACTTTTTCCATTTCCTTGTTTGCTTTATAAATCATCGCCAAATGGTATTGCACTTTTGGTTCGAATGATTTTCCAACAACATGCTTTTGGGCAATTTCGAGTGCCTTTTTAGATTGTCCTATATTGAGATAAGACCAAGCCAATAAATCATAGGAATCAGGTGTGGGACGGTGATCCACTTCGATCTTCGCAATTTCAACTGCTTTTGCAGCATTTACTTTTTCATCGGCATAGATTAAGGTGTTGTATTTATTATACATAGCACCATAATTATTCGCTTTCAGCATATTGAAATACGCTTTTTCATTGGCCTTAGCCTCTTTTTTATTGCCTTCAAATTGTGCGATTTGCGATTTTAATAAAAAGAAATCCGGTGTATTGTGGGTAACTTCAATAGCTTCGACAATTCTTTTTGCTTCAGTTGTATTCCGCTCGTGCGAAAAAACAATCCAAGCAATTCCTTTTAGCGCATAGGAATAATTGGGATCTATTGCTAATGTTTTTAAATAACTATCGTAGGATTCTTGTATCATTCCTGCATGACCGTAAAAATCACCCAAATTAGAATATGACCATATTTTTAGTGTTTTGTTGTCTTCTTTTTCGGCTATGTCTCGCGCCTTTTCCATGAAAGTGATTGCGGTTTTCAAATCGCCTTTGTGGTCATTCCATTTAGCCAAACGGATTAAATAATCATAATCCTTCATGTCTTTTATAGCGTTCAAATTAGCTTCGGCTTCGGTGAAATTACCTAATTCCATTTGAACATCAAATAATAATTTTTGAATTTCTTTACGTCCCTCTCCTATTGCCAATGCTTTATTGGCCAAGACCAAAGCTTCTTTAAATCGGTGTTGAGCAATATAGTTACGCCCTAAAGAACGCAAGGTTGAAACTTTAGAATAGTGACTAGCCTGATTGGACTGAGTTAATAAATCTTCGGTTTTATATAAGTCTTTAATATTTCCAGTGTATTCAAAAAGTGTGGCATACTTAGCAGCTATAACTCCTAAATACGTTTTTTGATTTGGAGCGGCATAGTACTTCGCTTCCCAAAAGCTAATTTCTTTATTGGCAAAATCCAGCGATTCATTGCTTGTCAGATGCAAGTATTTATCGTAATCGGCTGTATTGGTAATTTGGTTTGTTTTAGTATCGCAAGCGAAAATAAAAAGGATTGTAAAAACCAGGACGGGGATAACTTTATAAGGTTTCATAATCTATTGTGTATTTGTTGTTTGTTTGTTTATTAAAAAAAAACAGAGCACTAAATAAATGAAGCACTCTGTTTTTTTAAGATTTCTTACCAAGCAGCTGCTAAATAAGGAAATGAAGCTGTAAATGTTTTATCATTTGCATCAACGTGATCCGAAGTAAGTCCCGGGTTAGCGGCACCATTAGTTCCTCCAAATATTAATAGTAGTTCCACATCGATAACATCATCAGCCAATGCTCTTCCAGTTAAAACATTTGTACCATCGAAGAAGGTAGTTTTTCCTGTTGTTGAAACATTTAAAACATCCGTTGCTAACACACCAGTAAATTGAGCTGCTGTCAATCCTAATGCATTAGTTGTAAATGCAGGATTTAAAGCCATTAGTCTTGATTGAAAAATAGACTGGTACTTGGCACCCATTGCTGACGGGATAGCCGCATTAAAATCGTCTTTTGGTTGTCCTGAAGCGATAAAAACAGTGTTTATTGCTGGTCGGGCCATTTGATCTTGTTGAACGTATGTCCCTGAAAAATCGGCGCTCGCCATAGCGTCATTCATATTGTCGTCATTGTTACAGCTTACTGTAGCTACTGCACATACTAGTGCAAGTGTTATGATTTTAAATTGATTTGTCTTCATAATTATTATTTTTTAGAATAGAGTTGATTATTGTTTTTTCTTAGTTTCTGCCCATACGTTTAATGAACTAGCTGTTCCCAACATTACTTTTGGAACTTCAACTACAACTGAAAGTACGTTAGTTCCTGCAAAAGTATCCGTACCTGGATTTTTGAATCCTGAAGCTGTTCCTCCTAAGATGGCTTGAAATTGACCTAAGTCAAAAAAGAAAGGATCATCTCTTGGTCCTGCAAAAAATTTCATTCCGTTTTGAGTAGAAGTAATGGCAGTAGCTCCGTATTTAGAAATATCAACACTTCCTGAAGCTGCAGCTGTTTTAATGGTGCTTGATGTTCCAGTTGTAGTAGGTGCATACGGTCCAAAGAAGTACATTTTATCTCCTTTTTTAACGGCTTGAATAACTAAATCTTCTACATTATCACCGGTATTGTCGATGTTAATTTCAATCATCACATTTTCATTAAAGGATGCGGCCGAAGTGGCATTAGGACTTAACAATCCTTGTGTGTTGACAGCGAAAACCAAATTATTAGTTTCTTGTCCTTGAAAAGTGTACACATCTGTAATGTCTGCTGCATTACCAGTCACTGATGGAGCATCTACGTGATCTGCTGCTACTAAAATTAGACCTGAAATCGCCACTAGCGAAAGACCTAATATCATTTTTGTTTTTTTCATTTTGTTATAATTTAAAAGGTTATAAAAGCATTTACGGGAATGTCTACGATTTGGTTTTAAAAAAAATAAAAAAAAATTAAATAAAAATTTAAAGTACTGATTGTCAGTATTTTAAATTAATTAAAAAAAATAAAAATTTAACAACCCATTATTATTTGATGGCTACGACCAATTAATTAATTTAAATATGAATAAGTTTGTATAAGTTTGTAATTGTTAAACTTATTCATCATGACCCAAGAAGAACTATTAGTTTTAATTTACAAAAAAGACGAAAGAGCTTTTACACATCTCTATGATATGTATTCCAAAAGTTTATTTTCAGTCATTAATGTGTTAGTAAGAAATAGAGAAGAAGCAGAAGATGTACTTCAAGATGTTTTTGTGAAAATCTGGAAAAACATTGATTCCTATAATGAAAGTAAAGGTCGATTTTATACTTGGATTCTAAATATTGCTAGAAACACTTCTATTGATAAACTACGTTCCAAAAATTTTAATAACAGCCAAAAAAACCTTTCTTCAGATAATTTCGTAAATCTATTAGACGACAGTAACAAACTGACGAGTAAAGTGGATACTATCGGGATTCAAGAATTTGTAAAACGATTGAAACCTAAATGTATTCAAATAATAGATTTATTGTTTTTTAAAGGATATACGCAACAAGAAGCTTCTGAAGAGTTGGATATTCCATTAGGAACGGTAAAAACACACAATCGAAATTGTATCAATGACTTACGAACTTATTTGAAAGTATAATGGAAAATAAAGAATATATAGCGTCCGGTATTTTAGAACTTTACGTCTATGGTTTACTCAGTGAAACTGAAAGTGAAGAAGTAGCTACTAAAGCAAAAAATGATGCTGAAATTAATGCTGAAATCATTGCTATAGAAAAATCAATTGTTGCATTATCTTCTAGTTTCTCTCCTTTTCATTCGGTGGCTAATTATGAAAAAATTAAAGAAAAACTCGAATTAAAACATGCTACGCCGGTTATTGAAATGGAGCCTACACGCAATTGGTCGCAATACATAGGTTGGGCTGCAGCCGTTCTCTTACTAATAGGAGTTGGTTACCAGTACAATGAGTTGAATCTAACGAGCAATCAAGTCGTTCAAACGGAAGCGAAAAGAGTTAAAATAGAAAAAGAACTTCAAATCTTAGACCTACAAAATAAAGCTATAGAAACGAGTCTTGCAGTTGTGCGAGATGTAAAAAACACTGTGGTAGCACTTGGTGGTCAAGCGGTCGCTCCAGAGTCCTCTGCCAAAGTATACTGGAACAAAGAAACTCAAGTAGTATATGTAGATGCTGCCGGATTACCTGAACCACCAAAAGGAATGGTATACCAAGTATGGGCTTTAAAACTAAACCCTTTAACTCCTACAAGTATTGGATTATTGGATAATTTTGATAAAAACAACCAACGTATTTTTGCCGTTAGTAAAACAGGAGATGCTGAGGCATTTGGAATTACATTAGAACCTGCGGGAGGAAGTTTAACTCCTACGATGGAGCAACTATATACTTTAGGAAAAGTCTAATGATAAAAAAATAGCAATTCATTTCAAAACCAGACTTTCATCAAGAAGTCTGGTTTTTTTTTAGTAAACCCTTCAAGTCAACATAACTGTTAAATGGAAAGCATACCAATCTAAAGTATCTTATATTTGCATTTTTAAATAGTACATGAACTACACCTTACTTTCCTCTCCCTTACAAGGATTTACCGATTTCCGTTTTAGAAATGCACAAAACAAGATTTTTGGTGGCATTGATACTTTTTACGCTCCTTACATTCGATTGAATGGAAAATTGGTGATCAAATCTTCATATCAGCGTGATTTATTGCCAGAAAATAATTCAACATTAGAAGTAATACCGCAAATTATTACTAATGATGCCGATGAGTTTTTGTTTGTTTCTAAATATGTTCAGGAATTAGGTTATAAAGAATTGAACTGGAATTTAGGTTGTCCCTATCCGATGGTTACCAAATGTGGAATGGGCTCTGGATTAATCAGTAACACCGAAAAAATCGAACAGATTTTGCATAAAGTCCAAAACGAATCAGATATTATTGTTTCGATGAAAATGCGCTTAGGCTATGATACTACGGAGGAAATTTTAGATGTATTGCCTATTTTAGAAAAATATTCTGTGAAAAATGTGGCTATACATGCACGATTAGGAAAACAATTGTACAAAGGTGGGGTGCATTTAGATGCTTTTCAAACTTGCGTAGATCAAAGCAAGGTCAAACTCTATTACAATGGAGACATCACCTCAGTAGCCAAGTTTCACGAAATGCAAACGCGCTTCCCAACTGTTGACCATTGGATGATAGGCCGCGGTTTAATTGCTGATCCGTTTTTACCTAGCATGATAAAAAACAATATCACTGAATATCCAAAAAACAAAATGGAGTTGTTCAGCGAATTTCATGAAACATTATATGCTGGTTATAGCGAATCATTATCTGGATCTACGCATATTCTTTTGAAAATGCACCATTTATGGGAGTACTTTTCGGTTATCTTTTCTAATCCACACAAGGTGCATAAGAAAATCAAAAAAGCGAAAAGTATCCGTAATTATGAAGCTGCGGTTGCTGAGATTATAAAAGCTGGCTAACATTTTTGATGAAAAAAAGGTTCAACTCTATGAGTTGAACCTTTCCTATTATTTAAACCATTTAATCTATTATCGCACCCAATACCAGATAATACCCGGATTAGCCATACAGCCGCTCGCTCCGCAATCACCGCCTATCCATGGAGCTGGACTCCATGCTCCAGTTGCTATTAATGTTCCCCACCAACTTCCATTACAAGAGCTACTAGTTGTAATCAATCCCGAGCAATTAGAGTACCATGGCATTATTTTTTCTATACCACTGTCATTGTAATTCCAAGTATCAAATTTAATATTAAGCGTAATATTGGTTTGCGTATTATTTCCATTGATAAAACTATAATTATCATTTGCTGTCCAAATTCCACCAAATCGATTTCTTGTATTAGCATCGATCATGTATTGGAATCCACTATCACTCTTTTTAAGATAATCTGCCCAACCAATAATCGAATAATTAGAATTTATGCTTGGTGAAAGTGTGTTTAAAGAAATGGCATTTGTGTAATTCCAACCAGAACTATTGGTGTTACACATTATTAAAGTCCAGCCTCCACCATCAGTTGTCATATCCGCATAAATTTGAAAAGGAGTTCCTCCATTTATATTGGGATTTGATATCCAATATAATCCATCAGTTGCAGATGGAAAATCTGTTTTAATTTGCAAAGCACTTAAACCCGCAGATGCTGCCGACAATCCATTATTTGATTTAGTAGATATTGTCTGGCCATTTATCGTCAAGGAACTACTCGTTGTTAATGCACCATTTTTGTTAATATAATTAAAATCTGAGGTCGAAATTTGACCAGTTTTCGTTAAAACTGAAACATCATTTACAGTTAGGGTTGTACTAATCGAACCGCCATAATAAAAAGCAGTAGCTGCTTGAGTAGCGGTAATTGTAGTAGTTCCAGAGCCTAAAATAGTTACAGTTGTACCACTAATTGTTGCAACCGCTGTGTTACTGCTACTATATGTAAAAGCACCGGAACTTAAGGTGGTAGGTGGTACAATATCATACGAACCGTCAAAAAAGGTTTTTATTTTTGTATTAAAATTACCTAAACTAGGGTCTTTAAGTACATTTACGGTTACATTCGTTGAGATGGAGCAGCCTTCATTAGCAGAATATCCAGTAACGGTATAGATGGTGTTTTCTGTGGGATTAACCGTTAATGTAGCCCCTGCAGTCATTGGTAAACCATAAATTCCGTAATAGGATGCAGCACTTTTCTCAATAGCTTCCCGATTTAAATTGGATAAAACAGAATCGAAAACAAAAATATCAGCAACATCTACATCTGAAGGTTCACGCTCATTTATTCGTAAACCGTTTGGTCCAGAATTGCCTCCATTTGGAGTAATGGTCGTATTAATTCCATTTTCGAATATAGCTGAAACAGTTCCATCACCAGTTGCTGAATACACATATGAATTACTATCCGCAGGTATCCCGCCTGGTTGAGACACCCAACCATCGTAATGTCCTTGCGTTTTACTACCACCCCACCAACCTAATAACCAGTTGTTATTAGTTCCGTCTAAAACTCTTCCTCTAGAAGGTCCCGTTTGTTTAGCAGCATAAACTACCGTGTAAGGAGGTGTAAAATTGGTGGCATTCTTAATTGTTTGACTCGAACTAAATCGTAATATCGGTTTTCCATTCAACCCATTTTCAACATAGAGCGGTTGATTACTTGCATTTGATGACACCATATCATTTCCGTTTCCAGATTGATCATATAAAGTAACACAATAAGCTGTTGAACCCGCCAACCAACTACTAATGGCCGGCGTATCTAAATCAGTTCCTGAAAATCCAAAATCAGCCTCAACATTATCACTATTTCGTCGCAGACGAATTGCTGCACCTGAATAGGTTGTTTTAAGTAAACGAAGACCCACTGCTAATTTACACGTTGGAACTTGGTCTAATGGGGATCGTAAACCAGCTCCCCATGAATAAGTTGTCGCTCCTGAAGCAGTTAAGGTTATTGACGAACCTAAATTAATAGAAGGACTTGAAGGAGAAATCGTAACGGCAGTTAAATTTTCAACCGTAATAGCGCCCGAAACATCACTCGTAACTGCAGGTCCATCTGATCCTGAAACAATTACATAATAATAAGTAGTTCCAACAGATGCAGAGGGAGGAATAAAAGTAGTACTAGTAGCACCACTAATTGCTATTCCGCCACTTGTACTCGAGGTTGAATTGCTATACCATTGATAGGTTAAATTTAACCCAGAAGCTTGAACGGATAGGGGAATTGCAACCTTACCCACACATGCATAGTAATCTGTTGTACTAATATTTGTTGCAATTGAAGTAATACAAGAAGTCATCGTTATTCCGTAATAACTTCCTTGATTACATTCTATTGAAAGGCGAACATTGGACGGCAATAAAGTAGAAAATGCTATTGCTTCACTTTCTAAAATCGAACCACCCCCATTTCCACCATCATAATTTCCTATGAATATTTTGCTTGTATTTTGAATTTGCGGACTTATTGACAATACCATAGCTTGATTTACTGGAGACAATGATTCGGCGGTAGTTTTTGATATACCATCTTTCCATATAGCGAGAGGATAAACATTACTATGAAAATTAGTCCCTCCTGATTGTAATAACCCTCCTATACGAGGAGACCCATCTAAAATACAGTGATAATTAGGCCAAGAAGTGCTTTCTGATTGTATTACTGTGGAAATACTTTTTAAATTCAAAGTCCCGCTATAAACAAGACCTTTATTCCCTGAGAAATCGATAGCTACCTTTCCACCGATATACTTAAAAGCCCCACTAAATACTATTTTGGGCTGATAATTGATGTCCAATTTTACTATATCACGATTATTCCCACTTTGATCGTACCAAATAGTGACGAAACCGTCATTTGAACCAACAAAAGCCAATAATGCTGTAGTATCTAATTCACCATTGACATCAAAACCAATATCTTGTGTGGCATCATCGCTGCTGCGACGGACTTGTATCGCATTGCCAAGATAGGACGAACTCAATTGCCTTAAGCTGTAGGCAACTGCAGCTGGTGTACTGCTTGTCAATCCTAAATTGTCTAAGGTGATTTGAGCAAATCCACTACAAGCAGCCGTAATAAACCAAAAGAAAACTATTTTTTTATAAAATTTCATAGTGTAACTACTTTATTTTAATTCGATTAATAAAAATAATCAAACTGAATTCTATCATTTACAGATAATGAATATCCACCGTTATTAGTTGGATTATACGTTAATGTAGTACTAGATACCGAATATGCTGCATTACTAATTCTGATTCCATTCACATACATTTTAACTTTACTATTTGTTGATGGCGATTGAGTTAACGTAAAACTAGTTTGGCTTGCTGTTGCCAAAAATTCATCTGCTACTTCTTGAATTGCCGCAGGACCAGTTGAGACAGTTCCGTCAGCCATTAAATACTCCGTGGAAGTTCCTCCAGATTTTACGTAACTAGCTGCTGTTATCGCGGCGGTCGTATTAACAGCCACCACACTTGAATTACCTAACTGAATGGTATTGTCATTTACAACTTTTGCATTGTAGCCAATTGCAGTTGAATTTACAATGGTTTCGCTACCAGTTTGAACATCGGCCCCACTTCCTAAAAAAGTGTTTTGATTTCCAGATGTAACACCTCTACCCGCTTCAAAACCTATCGAAACATTGTCAGAACCAATCGTTCCATTCAAAGTGTTTACTCCTATAGCAGTATTTTTATTTCCTGCTTGAGCATTACTCATTGATGATTCTCCAATAGCCGTATTATAATCGCCAAAACCACCAGATCCTTGTCGCATGGCGTTGGAACCAATGGCTGTATTAAAACTTCCAGATGAAGAAGTAAATGCAAAATTACCCATTACTGTATTGTTACTTCCTATAGAGGCTGGCCAAGTAAATGGACCATCGCCTAACATAGTATTTTGAGATCCACCAGGGGTTCCCATTTTTAAACTATTTACATATATATTAGCTGAAGAATTTAAACTTTGGACAAAGACCTGAGAAGTAAAGGTTTTGGTGCCGTTAATAGTTTGATCAGATGATAAATCTACAAAGTTCTGAGTTGAAGATCCAGTTCCTCCATTGGCTAAAGGCAGTACTCCACTATAAGAAGTAGCAATTGAAGATGGCGTAATCCATGACACAATACCTAATCCATCTGTACCTAGAACTTGCCCCAAGCTTCCGTCAGTATTAGGAAAAGTTATCTCACCTGTTGTTAAAGCACCACTTGTTTTAACAGCAATAACACTAGCGTTACCCAATTGAATCGTGTTATCTCCATCTGCAATCGCACCATTACCGATAGAGGTTGTGTTAGACAAAGTAGTTATTGAGCTTCCAGCAGAAGATCCAATAGCTGTATTTCCATTACCGGTCAATAAATTACCAAGACTTTGCACTCCAATCCCAACATTATCATGTCCTGTCGTAACCTTTTGTAACGCATTCGAACCTAGCCCTGAATTTCGGTAACCTGTGCTAACATCTTGTAATGAAACAAAACCTACACCAGTATTAGAATTTCCGGTGCTGCTTGAGTTTATTGCGCCAAAACCAGCCGCGGTATTTTGGTCCCAAATATCGGTTCCTGATCCTATTCCAAACTTAATTCCATTTACATTAATATCACTACTAAATGTTTTTGTTCCTGCAATTGTTTGGCTTGTAGATAAATCAATAAAGTTCTGAGTTGAGGATCCAGTTCCTCCATTGGCAACAGCAACAATTCCTGTTACATTGGTGGCATTATCTGAACTGGTAAGATAAACATTCGAATCAATAGAACCATCCGCTTTTAAAAACTCCGTTGAAGTTCCACCTGATTTTACAAATGATGTAGCCGTTAACGAACTTGTAAATCTTCCATCTCCCTCAACATCTAATTGATAAGAAGGTGTATAGTTTGCACCGATTCCAAATCTACCGTTGGAATCGATAGTTAACCTACCGCAACATCCACCTTGCAACAATGATAAACTAGTTCCGTTTATACCAAATTCCCAAGTACTCGTGCCTGCTAATGTTAAAGATGACACTTTTAAATTAGATGAAAATTCTCCAGTAGTACCTATCAATGAACCTGATAACGTTCCCCCCGATAATGGTAAAAAACTGGCACTTGAAGTCGAAATTGCATTTGTAACAAATTCAGTTGTTGCAATTTGAGTTGATGCAGTTAAAGCCGCTGCGGTAGGTGCAATTGGTACACCGATGAATGTTGGAGAGTCTAGATTAGCCTTTAAATCTAAAGCGGTTTGGGTTGCTGTAGATACTGGTTTATCAACATCAGTAGTATTATCAACATTTGTTAATCCTACCATTGTTTTGTCAATTCCTAATACTGTTCCAGTAAATGTTGGTGAAGCCAAATTTGCCTTTAAATTTAATGCTGTTTGAGTACCCGTTTCTGAAGTACTAATTTCTGTATCCAAATAGGTTTTAACTGATTTCACTGTTGGATACTTTGTATCTGATGCGCCATCAGTGGTTAGATTTGTACTTTTATTAGCAAGATCTTCCTTTAATAAATCTGCATTTGTTCTGTTGGTTACTTCTGTAGCTAAATTGGTGGTTAAAGTAGCGTCGGCTGCAGTTCTTGTATTAGTCTCTGTAACTACATCAGCTGCAATAGCGTTTTCAGCAGTTGTTGCTCTTGAAACTTCAGTTGCTAGGTCAGTTGTTAAAGTTGCGTCGGCTGTAGTTCTTGCATTAGTTTCTGTAACTACATCAGCTGCAATAGCGTTTTCAGCAGTTGTTGCTCTTGAAACTTCCGTTGCTAAGTCTGTTGTTAAAGTAGCGTCCGCTATAGATCTTGTATTAGCCTCTGTAACTACATCAGCTGCAATTGTGTTTTCAGCAGCTGTTGCTCTTGAAACTTCTGTTGCTAGGTCAGTTGTTAAAGTTGCGTCGGCTGTAGTTCTTGCATTAGTTTCTGTAACTATATCAGCTGCAATTGTGTTTTCAGCAATTGTGGCTCTGGAAACTTCTGTTGCTAAAGCTGCTGAACTACTTGTCGCGCTTGCATCCACATAGGTTTTTACAGATTTTACACTTGGGTATTTTGTATCTGATGCCCCATCAGTGGTTAGATTTGTACTTTTATTAGCAAGATCTTCCTTTAATAAATCGGCATTGGTTCTGTTAGTTACTTCTGTAGCTAAATTGGTTGTTAAAGCAGCGTCGGCTGCTGTTCTTGTATTAGCCTCTGTAAC
>CAWURM010000121.1:0-4821 GCA_963924965.1 uncultured Flavobacterium sp. | reverse complement strand
TTTCCAGTAAATTCGGTGGTATTGCTTCCATCCCAACCAAAAGCGCATAGGATCGTGACTTTATGATTCATGCGGTTGTCATCAACCATACTTTGCAAGGAATAGAGGTAAGAGCTGTTTGAGGACTGAATAGGACCGCCAGTTAGCGGTGTTTCTTTGCAGTTTCCATTAAATTCCCGTACCATGTCTAGATTCCAGCTGTTCATGTCCTTACTTCCTACGCTAAAGACGTGAAATGCGTTAGCACCAATTAGTTGTATGGATTTACCCTTGTTTATAATGGATGCACCTGAAATAGAATAGTCTAAAGAATTCTCTTTTGAAATGGGTAGGTCTTCTTTTTTACAGGAAACACAAAGAAACAAAAACACGGTGGAGAGAATTAATAAAATATTTGGCTTAGGCTGGATCATTAGAATTTCCTGTTTTGCAAATTGGATTTCGGCCTTGTAAAAATACACTATTTTATAAAAAAAAACGTCCCATTGTAATGGGACGTTAATTAATTATTTTAGTATCGTTTGTTTTCTATCTGGTCCAACAGAAACGATTTTTATAGGCACTTCTACTTCTTTCTCAATAAAGTCGATATATTCTTTTAATTCGATTGGTAATTCATCGTAGGTAGTCATTCCGGTTAAATCCGCTTTCCATCCTTTGAATTCTTTGTACACTGGAGTTACATTTTCTGGTTCAATGTTATAAGGGAAATGAGCTATGTTTTCACCTTTATAATTATATTCCGTACATACTTTCAATGTTTCGAATCCTGAAAGCACATCTCCTTTCATCATCATCAATTGTGTAACACCATTTACTTGTATAGCATATTTTAAAGCTACTAAGTCTAACCAACCACAACGTCTTTGTCTTCCTGTTACCGATCCAAATTCGTTTCCAACTCTGGCCATGGTTGTTCCATCTTCATCAAAAAGTTCAGTTGGGAATGGGCCGCTACCTACACGAGTAACATATGCTTTGAAAATTCCGTATACTTCCTTGATTTTGTTAGGAGCAATTCCTAATCCAGTACACGCTCCAGCAGCAGTAGTGTTAGATGAAGTTACAAATGGGTACGTTCCAAAATCGACATCTAGCAAAGAACCTTGAGCTCCTTCGCATAAGATTGATTTTCCAGCTTTTTGAGCTTGGTGTAAGTATTCTTCACTATCAATAAAATCTAGTTTTTTCAAATCTTCGATTGATTCAAAAAATTCTTTTTCAAGTTCCTCTAAGTTGTATTGAATGTTTACATCATAAAATGCAATCATGGCTTCATGCTTATCTGCCAGTGCTCTATATCTTTCTTTGAAATCTTCAAGTTCAATATCTCCAACGCGAATACCGTTTCTACCCGTTTTGTCCATGTAAGTTGGTCCAATTCCTTTTAATGTAGATCCAATTTTCGCTTTTCCTTTTGAAGCTTCTGATGCTGCATCTAGTAAACGGTGAGTTGGTAAAATTAAATGTGCTTTTCTTGAAATGATTAATTTCGATTTGATATCCAAATTAAATTTAGCTAAACCGTCAATTTCACCCTTAAAAACAACTGGGTCAATTACTACACCATTACCAATGATATTCATGTTGTTGCCATGAAAAATTCCAGAAGGAATTGTTCTAAGCACGTGTTTTATACCGTCAAATTCTAAAGTATGTCCCGCATTTGGTCCACCTTGAAAACGAGCAATAATATCGTATTTTGAGGTAAGAACATCAACTATCTTTCCTTTTCCTTCATCTCCCCATTGTAATCCTAGTAATAAATCTACAGTCATTCTAATTATTATTTGTTGTTGAGACACGTTTTAAGTTGTCCGTACTGATTAATTTTTGCTATTTTATGTTTAACCTTTAATTTTGTTGTTTATTCTTCAACCGTACTTTCAGGATTTGGTTTTTTCTTCACGCCATACAAATACAAGGAGTGATTGGTAATTTCAATATCAAATATTTCTTCAATCGTTTTTTTAATACTTTGTATTCTAGGGTCACAAAATTCAATTACTTCACCGGTATCGGTCATGATGATATGATCATGCTGTTTGTCAAAATATGATTTTTCGTAATGCGCTTGATTTTGACCAAACTGGTGTTTACGAACTAGTGCACAGTCTAATAACAATTCTATTGTATTGTATAAAGTAGCCCTACTCACACGGTAGTTTTTGTTTTTCATTTTGATATACAAATTTTCGATATCAAAATGTTCCTCGCTTTCATAAATTTCCTGCAAAATAGAATACCGTTCAGGCGTTTTTCTATGTCCTTTTTGTTCAAGATACATTGTAAATACATTTTTTACAATTTCTTGGTTTGAGTTGTTATTTGTGGAAATGAGTGTCATATCTGGCAAAGATAATTTTTTATTTTAATAGTTTTCAAGTTTAAATACTTATTAGGGGGTAATTTTGTGAGTTTTGGAACAAAACAGACTTTTTATAAAACTCGAAATCCGCCTAAGTTTTAATAGCGATATTTTGTTTTTCCTGCAAAAGCATCATTTGCAGCTATTATTTTTGGTACACTCTTGATACTTTATCTACTCCATCAATTTTTTTAATGTTATCTATCAATTTTTTCAAGATGGTGATGTTTTGAACAATAACAATCACTTGTCCTTTAAATAACCCGGCATCTCCACTCAGCGATATGCTTTGAATATTAACATTCATGTTGTTTGAAATCACTTTTGTTAATTCATTTGTTAGTCCTAAGGTATCCATTCCAGTGATGTTTAGAATGGCTTTAAATTCTTGTTGTGAGGAATCAATCCATTTCGCTTGCATGATGCGGTAAGCATAATTTGATTGCATAGATATGGCGTTTGGACAATCTTTTTTATGTACTTTAATACCTTCATTAATGGTGACAAACCCGAACACAAGATCACCCGGAATTGGATTACAACAAGCAGACAGTTTGTAGTCCAGCTTGTCTTGCTCTTTGCCAAAAACAAGCATGTCGTAATTGCTGTTTAATACGGCTTTGTGAATGTCTACATCAGCCGTAGAGCCGGAGCGCTTCATTTTATTTTTAAAGAAATTGATTAAAGTATTGCTTTTTTGTGCTGCAAAATCTTTCAATTGCTGGTTCTCGATGGATCCGATTCCCACTCTATAAAATAAATCCAAACTTGTTTTAAGATGGAAGAAGTTGACAAGTTCATTAACCACTCCTTCATTTAGGGTAACTTTTAGGTGCTTTAATTTTCGGGTAAGTAGTTCTTTTCCATCTTCCGCAATTTTCTTTGTATTTTCATTTAATACATTTCTAATTTTGTTTTTGGCTCTTGAGGTGGTTACGTAGTCTAACCAGTTGATGGTAGGTTTTTGGTTTGGTGAGGTAATTATTTCAACTTGATCTCCACTTTTTAATTCATAATTTAAGGGGACTAATTTTCCATTCACTCGAGTCCCTCTTGTTTTTATTCCAATTTCGGAGTGAATGCTGAACGCAAAGTCAAGGGAGGTCGCGCCTTTAGGGAGCGATTTGATGTCTCCTTTAGGAGTAAAAATGTAGATTTCTTTGGAATACAAATTCATTTTGAAGTCTTCTACAAAATCAACTGCACTACTTTCTGAATTTTCTAGGGCTTCTTTTAATAAGTTAAGCCAAACATCTAATCCCGTTTCTTCTGTGGCACCATTTTTATATTTGTAATGCGCTGCATAGCCTTTTTCGGCAATTTCATCCATGCGCTCAGAGCGCACTTGTATTTCAACCCAACGTCCTTTTGGTCCCATGACCGTAATATGTAAGGCTTCATAACCAGTTGACTTAGGCGACGAAATCCAATCTCTCAATCGGCTAGGACTTGGTCTATAATGGTCGGTTACAATGGAATAAATTTTCCAAGCTAGAAACTTTTCGTCATGCGGATTTGATTTATATACAATACGAAGTGCAAATTTGTCATAAACTTCATCAAAGCTCACGTTTTGCGCTTTCATTTTTCTGCGGATAGAATAGATAGATTTTGGTCGCCCTTTTATAATATATTCGACGCCTTCGAGATCTAATGAAGTCTTAAGTACATCAGAAATATCCTTGATATAAGCGTCTTGTTGTTCCTTGGTTTCTTTTATTTTCCCAACGATGTCATTAAAAACAGCTGGTTCGGTATATTTTAAACCTAAATCTTCCAACTGGGTTTTGATGTTATATAATCCCAGTCTATGGGCTAGCGGAGCATAAATATACAGTGTTTCGGAGGCGATTTTTACTTGCTTGTAGTTTTCCATGGACTCCATAGTTTGCATGTTATGCAATCTATCAGCAATTTTAATGAGAATAACTCGAACATCATCATTTAAAGTCAAAAGCATTTTACGAAAATTCTCGGCTTGCATAGACACATTCATGTCTTTTTGAACCAAAGAAATTTTTGTCAATCCCTCTACCAGCTGCGCTACTTTAGGGTTGAACATACGTTCAATATCTTTAACCGTAGTAGGAGTATCTTCAACTACATCATGCATCAAGGCTGCAGCGATTGATGTAGCGCCCAAACCAATATCTGATGCAACGATCTTTGCAACGGCAATAGGGTGAAATATGTAAGCCTCACCTGATTTTCGGCGTTGGTCTTTATGTGCTTCTACGGCAACATCAAAAGCTTTTCGAATCAGTTTTTTATCTTCGGTGGTTAAAGTTTGGTAACTAATCCGCAGTAATTCTTTGTATTCTTGTGCAATTGCTTTATTTTCTTTTTCGATGTCTATTTCTATCATAGCTGCAGGGTTCAATGCCTAAAAATAACGATAAGTTTACATATATGCAAGCGATAAATCAACGCAAAAAAAATATATTTTGACTCTT
>CAWURM010000120.1:0-4503 GCA_963924965.1 uncultured Flavobacterium sp. | reverse complement strand
AAGGAACGTATTTTTAAAATACGACAAGTATTTCACAATCACTCGGATTCTAAGGGCTTAGGTTTGTTTATGACCAAAACTCAAATTAATGCTATGGGTGATGAAATTTGGGTGGAGAGTGAAGTTAATAGAGGTAGTACTTTTTTTATAAAATTTAAAAATCAAAGCAATGAAGCATAAAAATATTGCCGTTATAGATGATGACGAGATCTACGTTTTTTTGACCAAAAGGATTATTGAAAAAGCAGATTTGTTCGAAAAAGTTCTTGTTTTTAAGAACGGTTTGGAAGGATTAAATTTTATCAAAGAAAATCTCAATAATTCGGTTTTATTACCTGAATTGATTCTTCTCGATCTTTCCATGCCAATAATGAATGGTTGGCAATTTCTAGATGAATTTAGGAAGTTATATCCAAAAAATGAAAGCAATATAAAAATTTACATTAGTACTTCATCAATATCACCCGCTGATGTTGAAAGGGCAAAACATATCAGTGTGGTTTCTAATTATATCGTCAAGCCTATTTCCAAGGAGCTTTTTATAAAAATGTTAAACGAAATATAATTTGGTCAAAATTATATTGGTGATTTTTTTAAAATCGCGGGCTTATCTAAATCTCAAATTTTCTAATTGGTTATTTAATTTGTAAATTTGCACTTCTTTTAAAAATATAAACAATGGAAAACGGAATATACGCTAAATTCAATACCGCAAAAGGAGCGATTTTAGTAAAACTAACGCACGATTTAACACCGGGAACAGTAGGTAACTTTGTAGCTCTTGCAGAGGGGAACATGGAAAACAAAATAAAACCTCAAGGTCAAAAATTCTATGATGGTTTAAATTTCCATAGGGTTATTCCTGATTTTATGGTGCAAGGAGGATGTCCTCAAGGTACAGGTACTGGAGATCCTGGATATAAATTTGATGACGAATTTCATAAAGATTTACGTCACAATGCACCAGGTGTGTTATCGATGGCTAACTCTGGTCCAGGTTCTAATGGTTCGCAATTTTTTATTACGCACGTAGCAACTCCATGGTTAGACGATAAGCACACTGTATTTGGAAATGTTGTGGAAGGCCAAGATGTGGTTGATGCAATTGCTCAAGGAGATGGCTTAGAATCAGTTGAAATTATTAGAGTGGGTGCTGAAGCTGAAAAATGGAATGCTATTGAAGCTTTCGTTAGTTTGAAAGGTGCACGGTTGAAAAAACTAGCTGCTTTAAAAGCGGAATCAGAAGCAAAGATGGAAAAATTAGCTGCAGGTTTTGAAAAAACAGAAAGTGGATTACGTTACCAATTCATTCAAAGAGGTTCTGGTAAGAAAGCAGAAGCAGGGAAAACCGTAGCTGTTCATTACGAAGGATCTTTAGAGACTGGGAAAGTTTTCGATTCTTCTTATCCTAGAAAAAAACCAATCGAATTTAGATTAGGTCAAGGTCAAGTTATTGAAGGTTGGGATGAAGGTATTGCGTTGTTGCAAGTAGGTGATAAAGCGCGTTTTGTGATCCCTTCTGATTTAGGATACGGACCAAATGGTGCTGGAGGAGTAATTCCACCAAATGCAACTTTGATCTTTGACGTTGAATTAATGGACGTTAAATAATAGTAAGTGATCAGTTAAGACTAGTCATTTTAAAAACAAAAAAGCCTCAAAATTAAATTTTTGAGGCTTTTTTTGATTCTTATTTTAGAATTTATCTGTCCTTGTTTTGTTTCCACTTAATGTTACATCCTATACTAGGTTTTTGGTTGGGATTTATGGTTCTGTTATACAGTACGCCATCAATAGCACCACGTAAATCGCTGCCACTAAGCGGAATTCCATTTCCCGGACGGCTGTCATCTAGTTGACCTCGATACACTAATTTGTCTTGACTGTCAAATAAAAAGAAATCAGGGGTACAGGCAGCATCATAGGCTTTTGCTGTCGCTTGCGTTTCATCATATAAATAGGGAAATTCAAAATTATTTTCAAATGCAAATTCAGTCATTAATTCAGGAGCATCTTGCGGATAATTCGCCACATCATTACTCGAAATGGCTACAATACCTATTCCTTGTACTCTGTAATCATTTGCAATCATGATAATTTCTTCTATTACGTGAAGAACGAACGGACAATGATTACAGATAAACATTACCAAAGTACCTTTTTCCCCTTTTATATCTTCGAGTGAAAGCTTTGCTGTGCCTGACTTCATGTCTTTCAAGTAAAAATCAGGAGCTTTGGTGCCTAGAGCGATCATGTTGGATGGAGTACGTGACATTTTTCAATTAAATTTAAATTATAGCTTTAAAGTTATGAAAAAAGGATTGCTTTTCGTCTGAAATGTTTATTTTTAGTTTCTAATTGTCAAGGAAAAAAATCAAAATCAGAATGGAAAATAATTTAAGTTGGCAGGAATTCGAAAAAACAGAAATGCGAGTAGGGACTATTTTAGCGGTCCATGATTTTCCAGAAGCCAGAAAACCAGCTTACCAATTAACCATAGATTTTGGAGAAGTTATTGGCATCCGAAAAACATCGGCTCAAATCACCAAAAGATATTCTAAAGAAGATTTAGTGCATCGTCAAATTGTTGCTGTAGTTAATTTTCCTAAAAAACAAATAGGGAAATTTATGAGTGAATGTTTGGTTTTAGGTGCTGTAGGTGAGGAAGGGGATGTGATTTTATTAGCTCCTGATTTCCAAATTGAAAATGGATTGCGCATAGGCTGATAGTAGAAGATCAAAATAGTGCTGTATTTTTCTTGCAAAAGAATTGATTTTGCGTTAGTATACTGTTTTTTAGTAGTCTATGTGAAATTTTAATCTTAAATTTATTTTTCGTTTTACTGGACTATCATTTGATTCTCATGTTATAAAGATTCAAATAATTGCATCAGGATAAAAACTTGCTTATTTTAACAACATAGTTAAATCTGCGAATAGGATTGAATTCTTTATGATTTCTTTGCCTTTTTAAATAATAAGCATAGTACTATTGACTAAACCACGGAGTCAATTTTTATCAAATACTTTTTTTATTAAAACATTTAGAATTTTTTTTTAAGAATCGAATAATACTATTTGAATAGTAAAGATTGAATATCCCGTTAATTGATGTTTCAGGAATTTGATGTTTAGTTACAATTCATTTTTATTAATAATAAGTTTTAAAATAGTAATTGATAAAATGAAGATTGAGCATGATTTGTTCTATGCTCAACAATTTAAGACAATGAACAAATAACGGTAGAAATCATAATTGCAGTTGTGTTTCAAATAGCAGAAAATAGATTCGTCCCAAGTTTTATATAGAAGTAAAGCAGAATATTTTTTAATTAAAGTTTATGAATAAGCATGTTTAAATAAATTATAAACCTTTTATGCAATTTATTATGTCAACAATTACAAAAACTAGCTTGAAAATTAAAAGCAATTCGTTCAAAAATAATGGTGCAATACCCTCGAAATATTGCAGTGAAGGATTAAATGTTAATCCCGCGCTTTACATTGAGGATCTTCCTAAACATGCCAAAAGTTTGGCAATTATAGTAAACGATCCCGATGCGAAAAATGGAGATTATTGCCATTGGATTGTATGGGACGTAGCACCAAAAAAAACAATCAAGGAGAATAGTTCACCCGGTATTCAAGGTAGAAATAGTAAGGGGATTAATAAATATCTTGGGCCCTGTCCTCCAGCTGGAATCCATCATTATCATTTTCAAGTTTTTGCACTCGATACCAAGTTGACTTCATTACCTCCTAGTAGTAACGAGAAGGAGTTGAAGGCGGCCATGCAGAACCACATTATAGCCAAGGGAGTTTTAATTGGATTATACAAAAAAATGGATGTCCATTAAATGATTTTTGTTGTGAATACGGGATTGACTAATATTAATTACAGTTGGGTCTGGTTTGCAGCAATCTGCCAAATGCTTATTTTTGTGCGGGTTGTAAATCCTAATTTTTCATATAATTTAATAGCGGCTACATTGGCTTCTGCAACATGTAGGAAGGGTGTTTTATTTTGATCAAATATGGAGTTTGCTGTGTGAGCAACCAGCTGTTTCGCATAACCTTTGCCCGTGTGTTCTGGATGGGTAATCACTGCGCTTACTTCTATAAAATCGTTCATTTGCATCCGTTCGCCTGTTATTGCGACAAGCTTATTGTCTTTAAAAATCCCATAATAATTGCCTAAATCAGCGGTTTTAGATTTAAAATATTCAGCGTAAACAATTTTGACCAAAGCTAAAAGTGCTGGTCTGTGCTTTTCGTTTAGTTTAATGATTTCATCCGTATAAGGTATCTCAATTCTTTCCCGAACAATCATTTGTAGGCAAAGTAATTCATCTTTTATCAGTACTGATTGCGGAATATTTGGTTTTGTACCAAAAATAAAAAAGGATGGAACTAAATTAGCATAAGCTACTAAATCCTGACTATCGTTGAGTATTTCATTAAAGGCGCCAAACGCACAATAGTCTGGGTGATAAAAGTGAGTAG
>CAWURM010000119.1:0-12633 GCA_963924965.1 uncultured Flavobacterium sp. | reverse complement strand
AAAACGAAGCATATTTTTTATTAGTATAACAAATCTGTTTTATGCGCTACATAACACTATCGAAAGATAAATAGGCATCCCAAAAGTGATGTTAAAAGGGAATGTTATGGCTAAGGCCATGGGTAAAAATATACCAGGATTCGCTTTTGGTACTGCAATTTTCATCGCAGCTGGAACCGCAATGTAAGAAGCGCTTGCTGCTAAAATGGCAAATATAAATCGGTTTCCAATATCATCGGTTACGAATTGAGAAATATAAGCGACGATACATCCGTTTATAAGCGGGATGATGATTGCAAAAATTAAACTGAACCATCCACTTTTGAAGAAGTCATTAAGTTTTTGGCCACTCACAATCCCCATATCCAGTAGAAAAATAGCAAGAAACCCTTTGAATAGATCCGTCGTAAAAGGTTTTATACCTAAAGCTTGTTGATCGCTAGCTAGTAAGCCTATTATTAAACTTCCAGTAATTAATAACACACTGCCGTTAGTAAATGAATGTTTAATTAAGGAACTCATTTTAGTACTATGCAATTCGTTTTTATTATACAATCGAATCAATATCACACCTACAATAATAGCTGGAGCTTCCATCAAAGCCATAACAGCAACCATGTGCCCGCTAAATGTGTAGTTTTGCATTTCTAAAAAAGTAATGGCTGTTACAAATGTTACGGCACTAACGGAGCCGTAGGCAGCTGCAATTGCTCCAGAATTTTCTATGTTAAAATGTTTTTTGAGTATAAAAAAACTGTAGAATGGAATAACAACAGCAATGAGTACTCCAAATAAAACAGACCAAATAATATCCATAGTAAAGTGACTGTGCGCTAATTCCTGACCTCCTTTAAAACCAATAGAGAAGAGTAAATAAAGTGAAATGAATTTGGATGAGTTTTTTGGAATTTCTAAATCGCTTTTAAGACGAACAGCGATAATTCCAAGTAAGAAAAAAAGTAAAGCTGGATTGGTAATATTTTCAAGTAGTAAATCGAAGTTCATTTAGGTTTTTTTAGAGATTTATTTTTTAGTAGCGCGGGCTAAACGATCATTTATTGTTCTTCCTAGATCGTGTTCAGGGAATTTTTCTGCAATAATGATGTCTAACTGCATCTGGTCTAATTGGTGCAAAGCATTGTACAAATGGGTTGCGGCTTCTTCCAAATTTCCATTTGGAGACAAAACCTCTTGAGCAACGATAGCGCTATGTTCAAAACGGTTTTGAAAAGTCAGTAGACCTACTCTTTTTGAATCATGTATAAAAAGTGAGTTTGCTATATTTTCGGTTACTATTGTTTTAGTTTTTGGAGCATAATGTTTTGACAACATGCCCGGAGCTGCCGGCGTAGCTTCTGAATGTGTTTTTTCTGATAATGGTCCGGTTACTTTTTCGATCGCTTCAATAGTGATGGATCCTAGTCGGTATAAAACAGGAGAGCCGTCCTCAAATCCTATGATGGTAGATTCAATTCCGCTACTGCATTCACCTCCTTCTAAAATAGTTAAAGGAGAAGCTTCAAAATAATTAGCGACATGGGTTGCCTTTGTAGGACTAATAGAACCAAAAGGATTTGCACTTGGAGCTGCAAGCGGAAAATCTAATTGTTCTAAAAGGGCGAGAGTCACTGGATGATTGGGAACTCTAATAGCTACAGTATCTTTTCCTGCAGTCACTAAATCCGGAATATTCGGTTGTTTTTTAAACACTAAAGTGAGTGGTCCAGGCCAAAAAGCGTCGGCTAGTAATTGTGCTACTACAGGAATTTCAGATGCAACTAAGGGTAAATCAGTAACCGACTTAATATGTACAATTAAAGGATTGTAAAAGGGTCTTTGTTTTAATTCAAAAATCTTTTTTAGGGCGATTTCACTAAAGGCATTTCCTGCAAGTCCATACACGGTTTCTGTGGGGATAGCAACAATTTCGTTTTGATTTAATAATGTAACAATGTCTTGAGCTGAAGAGCTGATTAAAGCCATTTTTTATTTTTTAAACGTTGAACATAGGTTCTTCAATTGGAACTAGTGAAATTTGAATGTTGCCCTCTATTTTAAACTGCATGTTTTTTGTAGTTGCAACTAAATCCAAAATCTCCTCTGAGGCTTCTGTAAGTGATTTTACGCGCTGCTTAGAATGGGATGTTTTATCGTTGAATCTAATTTCGTTGCTAAAATGTTCTAATTGGTGAAAGTTAATTTTACTGTTGATCAATCCCAACAGGATTTTCTGAGCTTCTATCGGTGCATATTCTCCTTCAACTAATTTGAATGTTAATCCGTTTTCTGTTTTCATTTTGGTGCTGTTTTATTTTCTGCAAATGTAAAACGGCTTATTCATTTGTTTTTATTTATATTTGTAATGAAATCCATAAAATATTTTTATGAACTATACCTTGCATCAATTGTATGTTTTTTTAAAAGTAGCTCAAAACAAGAGTATTACAAAGGCGGCCGTGGAGTTGCATCTTACACAACCAGCCGTTTCTATTCAGTTAAGGAATTTTCAAGACCAATTTGAGTTTCCATTGACCGAGGTCATCGGTAGAAAATTGTACATAACTGATTTTGGTCAAGAGATCGCGATTGCCGCTGAAAAGGTGCTGAGTGAAGTTGAAGCGATCAATTATAAAACATTAGCTTACAAAGGAGAGCTAAGCGGGCGCTTGAAAATTTCTATTGTTTCTACAGGTAAATATGTAATGCCTTATTTCTTATCGGATTTTTTAAAACAGAACCCAGGAGTAGATTTAATATTAGATGTAACCAATAAAAAGCAAGTTTTAGAAAGTTTAGAACACAATGAAGTCGACTTTTCATTAGTGTCAGTTTTACCCGATGCTGTTCAAATTGAAAAAGTTGAGTTACTTCCTAATGCACTTTATATGATGGTAAATGCGAGTCAAACATTCGAGAAAAAGAATTATGCTGTTTCGATATTAGAGGAGTTGGCAGTGATTTATCGGGAAGAGGGTTCTGGCACACGTTACATAATGGAAAAATTTATAGAAAATAATAGTTTAAATGTACCTAAAAAAGTAGAGCTCACCGGGAACGAAGCGGTGAAGCAAGCCGTTTTAGCAGGTTTAGGATGTTCGATTATGCCTTTAATTGGCGTCAAAAATGAATTGAATAATGGCAGTTTACAAATCGTTCCTGTAATAGGATTGCCTATAAAGTCCAATTGGAATTTGATTTGGCTAAAAGGAAAGAAATTTTCACCTGTCGCTAGTGCTTATTTACAATTCATTCAGAATGAAAAAGAGCGCATTGTTTCCGAATCTTTTCAGTGGATTGAGGAGAGAAATAGAAAGTAAGAATAAAAAGCAACAATAAAAATCTACTGATGTTGCGGTATTTCGAATTCAAACCCCCTGTAAATATTGGGAATTATAGAGATTTTGTAGGTTATTTTTTCGTTTTTAGATAGTTAAAAAAATGTAAAAATAAAGTTAATTTTTTAATGATTCGGTAACATTAGCTTAACAATGCAGTAGCATCTTTGCCAAAAATAATTAAGAACCTATATCGACCATGAAAAACTTTTTATTTGCATTATTTTTAATGAGTGCGGGAGCGCTTCAGGCACAAGAACTAAACAAAGACGCTGTTTCAAAAGAAGTGGTGCGTATATTAGATTCCATCAATAAAGTGAAGGTCGCCGAAGAAAAGGCAAAACCCAAGAAAGATTCACAATGGTATGAAAAAATAAGCATAAGAGGGTATGCTCAAGTACGATACAACGGTTTGCTTTCTACAAATGATAAAGTTTCATGTGATCAGTGTGATAAATCGTGGGGTACTACTTCTACTGTAGCTGATGCAAAATCGAATAATGGATTTTTTATAAGACGTGCTCGTGTCATATTTTCGGGACAAATACATCCTAATGTTTATTTTTATATACAGCCAGATTTTGCAAGCTCACCTTCTACAGGAGTGAATAACTTTGTCCAGCTTCGAGACGCTTATTTTGATTTGTCATTTGATGCAAAAAAGGAGTACCGCGTGAGGATAGGTCAGAGTAAAGTTCCTTTTGGATTTGAAAATTTACAATCAAGTCAAAATAGGTTAACATTAGATCGTAATGATGCTTTGAATAGTGCAGTTGCAAATGAACGTGATTTAGGAGCGTTTTTCTATTGGGCGCCAAGTAAAGTTAGAGATCGTTTTGCCATGCTTGTTAAAGATGGGTATAAAGGATCTGGAGATTATGGGGTGTTTGCTTTTGGAGCGTATAATGGTCAAACGGCAAGCAAGAGTGAGGGTAATAGAAACCTACATGTAGTAGCGAGAGTGAGTTATCCATTTGTAATAGGAAATCAAATTATCGAGCCAGGAATTCAAGCTTATACAGGTAAGTGGGCTTTTGGTAGTGAAATCTCATCCGGTGTAACGGTAAAAAACAAACTAAATACCTTAGATCAAAGAGTAGCAGCTTCCTTTATAATGTATCCAAAACCATTTGGTGTACAAGCGGAATATAATATTGGTAATGGGCCCCGTTATAATAAGGTTACGAATACAGTAGATGTTGCTCCTTTAGAAGGAGGGTATATTACTTTAAATTATAAATGGGATTTACCAAAACATCAATTAATGTATCCATTTGCTAAATTTCAATATTATGATGGTGGAAAGAAATTTGAAAAGGATGCAAGAAGTTATACCGTTAGGGATTATGAGTTGGGGATAGAGTGGCAACCTTATAAAGCTTTTGAGTTAACGGCAACTTGGGTGATCGCTGATAGAACTTTTGAGGATAGTGCCTTAAGAAACAACAGACAACAAGGAAACCTATTGCGATTACAAGCACAGTTTAATTTTTAGGTAAAAAACATAATAAAACGAACTCCAAATGCTTTTCAATAGGTATTTGGAGTTTTTTTTGTCTATAATTTAACGAATTAATCGGACATTATTTCTTTGTGTAAAACCACTAATTAATATTAAGTATCTGATTTTTAGTGATTTACCGTGTTTCGTTAGCCTGATCTTGTTGTTATGTTAACCTTATCGTAATATTGGTCGCATTTATTAATATTAGTTTTGCACCGTATTAACACAATAACAACAAATTATTAAAATGAAAAATTTTTTATTAAGTATCATGCTGATTTTTTCTATGTTAGGATTAGCGCAGCAAGGTACAGTCGAGAAAAAGAAGATCGAAAAACAAACAGCTTTAAAGCAGTATCTTAACTCAGGTAAAAAACTAGGATTTACAGCAAGTGACAGTTTGTTTCAAATGAATATTGGATTCCGAGTTCAAAGCAGAATAGGTTACGGGAAAGAAGATGGTGAGTCTGGAGTTGTAGAGGGTGAAATCAGAAGAATGAGATTAAAGTTGGACGGATTTGTTTACAATCCTAAGTTTGGCTATAAAGTAGAATTGGGTTTTTCGGCTAGAGATATTGGTACTGTAGTAGTTGGGAATAGTGGGAATGTGATTTTGGACGGAGTCTTTTTTTACAAACCTACTTCGGCTCTTACCATTGGATTTGGTCAAACTAAATTACCAGGAAATAATCAGCGTGTAATTTCGTCAAATTCACTTGAACTGACTGATAGAACTATTAACAACTCAAAGTTTAACATTGATCGTGATTTTGGTCTATTTTTGGACTATTCAAAACAAAAAGCAGATCATTTTTCATACTCTTTAAAAGGAGCTATTACTAAAGGTGAAGGAAGGAATTGGGTAAAAACTAAGGATGATGGAATTGCTTTAACCGGTAAAGTTGAATTATTTCCTTTAGGAGCCTTTACAAAGAACGGTTCTAATTTTGAGGCTGATTTAATGAGGGAGAAAACGCCAAAACTGATGGTTTCAGGTGCGTTTAGTCAAAATAATAATGCCTTAAGAGCTCAGGGGCAATTAGGGAATAGTTTGTATGAAGCTAGAACACTACAATCTTTGTTTTTTGATGCAATTTTAAAGTACAATGGATGGTCAGCTACTGCGGCATATATGTCTAGAATGACAAATGATCCCGTAACGGTAAATGCGCTAAATAGTTCTCAAAAGCAAGCGGTTTTTGTAGGCCATGGAGTTGATGCTCAATTAAGTTATCTTTTTCCCTCTAATTATCAAATAGTGGGTAGGTTTTCTACTCAAAAAGTGGATGACGAGATTCAAACTATCAGTCCTAATACTAATGAATATACTATAGGATTGTCTAAGTATTTATTTGGTCATAAAGTGAAGTTGCAATCGGAGCTCTCGTACGATACAGTAAAATATTTTAGTGGTAGTACAGATGACAATTGGTACGTGCGTTTCCAAGTTGAAATTGGAATATAAAAAAAATAAAATTACACAAATTGTATAATGTTAGCTTAACACACAGTTAACATTGAGTATCTACTTTTGTGGAAAATTAAAGAAAAATAAAACAAATAAAATAAAATGAAAAAAACTAAATTATTTTTAATCTTACCATTGATTGGTATGTTAAGTTGTGGTAAAGCAAAAACTGAAGATAAAGGAGCTGAATCAAAAACAGCAAGTGTATCAATTACAATGAAAGGAAGTGATACTGTATTGCCTTTAGCTCAAAAAGAAGCTGAGGATTTGATGAAAACAAATGCTGATGTAAGTGTTACTGTTGTAGGTGGTGGTTCTGGTGTAGGTTTGACTGCTTTGATTGATGGTACAACTGATATCGCAATGGCTTCAAGAGATATGAAAACGGAAGAGAAATTGAAATTCGTTGAATTGAAAAAAGAAATCGAAGAAGTGGTAATCGCTTATGACGCTTTAACAGTAATTGTTAATCCAGCAAATAAAGTTGGAAAGTTAACACGTGAGCAGTTAGAAAAAATCTTTACAGGAGAAATTAAAAACTGGAAAGAAGTAGGTGGTGAAGATGCTAAAATAGTAGCTTATTCAAGAGAGTCTTCTTCAGGAACTTATGAGTTCTTTAAAGAAGAAGTAATGGGAAAGAAAAACTATGCAACTGATATTTTAAGTTTACCAGCAACTGGAGCTATTGTTCAAGCAGTAGGGCAAACTAAAGGAGCGATTGGATACATTGGATTAGCATATGAGACAAAAGAAGTGAAACAACTTGCAGTTTCTTACGATCAAGGGAAAACATTTGTAGAGCCATCAGTAGCTAGTGCTAAAGATAAATCATACCCAATTTCAAGACCATTGTTTTACATGTTTGATAAAACAAATGCTGCGAAAGTAAAAGCGGTAGTTGATTTCGCACTTTCTCCAGAAGGTCAAAAAATCGTATCAGAGGTAGGTTATGTGCCATTGAATTAATAAAGGTTAATTCTTAATATTAAGAAAGGCTGTCTAATTTTAGACAGCCTTTTTTTTATTTAAAAAAGAATTGTACTTTTAAAAATATTACCATCGCTTAACATTAAGTTAACATAAGCATAACTATCTAAAAACATTAGGGGAGGATGCCTAGCGTAATTTTGCTAAAAATTAAATATACTGATTTGAAAACAAATTTTAAACAGATTAAAGAAAAGATTATTGAATCAATACTAATGCTGAGTAGTGCTGCTACAAGTATTACAGTTGTATTAATAGTCTTTTTTCTATTTATAGAAGGAGCTGGCGTTTTTAGTAAAAAACCTATAGATGATGGGTTTTTATTGGCCGTTTCAGTTGATAATCCAGTAAGAAAATTAAAGCCTTCCGAGATTAAAGATATATATGATCAAAAAATAACCAATTGGAAACAACTAGGCGGAAAAGACGTGCCGATTGTTTTGTTTAGAGCGGGAGACATTACTGATTATTATACAGAGGAAGAATTAGGGGCAAACTTTGAATTCTTTCCTGATAAAATAAATGAGTTAATTGCTAAGACACCGGGTATCATCGCTTTTTTTTCAGATAAGTACAAGTCAAAAGATTTTAAAGGAAGAGAATTAGATATTGATAAAATTACGGTTTCTGAATTTTTATCAGGTGAGGAGTGGTTTCCTACAGCTCAACCAATTGCTCAAATGGGGGTTAAGCCATTAATATATGGTACTTTATGGGTTAGTTTTGGCGCTATTTTATTAGCATTGCCAATAGGTCTAGCAGCAGCCATTTATTTAAGTGAAATTGCTAAAAAAAGAACACGTAGTCTACTAAAACCGCTAATTGAATTACTAGCGGGAATTCCATCAGTGGTGTATGGTTTCTTCGGTTTAGTAATCATAGTTCCTTTAATTCAAAGTACGTTCAATTTACCTGTTGGTGAAACAGGTTTAGCAGGAAGTGTAGTATTAGCTATTATGGCCTTACCTACTATCATTACTATTTCTGAAGATGCGATGCGTAATACTCCTCGTGCTATGAAAGAAGCAAGTTTAGCTTTGGGCGCTAGTAAGTGGCAAACTATTTATAAAATTGTAATTCCATATTCGGCTTCAGGAATTACGGCAGGTGCTATTTTAGGTATTGGTCGTGCAATTGGGGAGACCATGGCTGTTTTAATGGTTACTGGTAATGCTGCAGTTATACCACGCACCTTGTTGGCACCTGTAAGAACAATTCCTGCAACTATTGCAGCGGAATTAGGAGAAGCTCCCAATGGAGGTTTGCATTATGAAGCATTATTTGCGTTAGGATGTATTTTATTTATTATCACTTTTGGAATTAATATGTTAGTAGAATTAGTTACTAATAGAAAATCTCATAAAAAACATTAAAATGAGCCAACAAAGTAGTTTAGCAAAGAAAAAAAGAAGAAGTCAAAATATTGCATTTGGGATATTTACGGCTACAAGTTATGCGATAGTTGCTCTTTTATTTGTAATATTAGCATTCATAGTAATAAAAGGAATTGGCGTAATTAGTTGGGAATTCATTACTGAAATGCCTAAAAATGGTATGACCGAAGGGGGAATTTTTCCCGCAATTGTTGGAACCCTCTGCTTGGTTTTAGTGAGTATGGTTTTTGCATTTCCAGTTGGTGTATTAGCCGCAATCTACATGAATGAATATGTAAAAGATGGTTGGGCAAAAAAAATTATTAAACAAATGACAAACAATCTAGCAGGAGTACCTTCGATTGTTTTTGGACTTTTTGGGATGTCGTTATTTGTGAACAAAATGGGTTTTGGAGATTCGATATTAGCCGGTGGTTTAACATTAGGATTATTAGTTTTACCAATCGTTATACGAACCACTGAAGAATCACTAAAAGCTGTTGAGGACACATACAGACAAGCTAGTTATGGTTTAGGGGCTAGTAAATGGGAAACGACAAGCAAAATTGTTTTTCCAATTGCTTTTCCTAATATTATTACAGGATTGATTTTGTCGATAGGAAGAGTTTCTGGTGAAACGGCTCCAATTTTATTCACGGTTGCCGCTTATTTTTTACCTAAATTACCCACATCAATTTTTGATCAAGCTATGGCACTGCCTTATCACTTATACGTAATTTCAACTAGTGGAACAAATATAGAAGCTTCAAGAGCTATGGCATATGGAACGGCACTTGTTTTAATTATTATTGTATTAATTTCTAATATATTGGCGAATGCACTTCGTAAATATTATGGAAAAAAAGTAAAAACGAATTAACATGCATAAAATAGAATCAAAAAACGTAAATTTTAATTACGGGGAATTTCAGGCATTACATGATATTTCTATTTCAATGAAGGAGAACACAGTTACAGCTTTGATTGGCCCTTCAGGTTGCGGAAAATCTACTTATTTACGTTTGTTAAATAGAATGAATGACTTAATTGATAATACTCAAATGACAGGAAGTATCCTGATCGATGGGGTAGATATCTATGAAAAGCATACCAACGTAGATGATTTAAGGAAAAATGTTGGAATGGTTTTTCAAAAACCAAATCCGTTTCCAAAAACTATATTTGAAAACGTAGCTTATGGTTTACGAGTAAATGGGATTACGGATAAGAATATAATCGAAGAAAGAGTAGTTACTTCAATCGAGCAAGTAGCACTGTGGGATGAGGTGAAAGATAAACTTAAAAAGTCGGCTTTTGAACTTTCAGGTGGACAACAACAACGTCTTTGTATCGCTAGGGCTCTAGCAATTCAACCATCAGTATTGCTAATGGATGAACCAACTTCAGCATTAGATCCAATTTCGACTTCAAAAATCGAGGAACTTATTTATGAGTTAAAAAACAAATATACAATCGTAATAGTAACTCATAATATGCAACAAGCAGGTCGTGTAAGCGATAATACTGCTTTTTTCTATATGGGGAAATTGATTGAATATGATAAAACAAAGACAATCTTCACGAAACCAGCAATTAAGCAAACAGAAGATTATATAACAGGAAGATTTGGATAAAATCGATTTTGATTTGAATTCAGAATCGTTTAATTTTAAATTTTTAAATTATTAAAAAATGGCATCACACTTAGAAACGGAATTAGGTAAGCTCAAAAATATCATCATTAAAATTGGAAATTTAGCAGAATCTCAAGTAAGTGAGGCTGTTAAATCATTACTATCAGAGCCTGGATCGGAAAGTAAAGAAGTGAAAAAAACAGAAAGTAAAATTGATAAATTAGATGTCAAAATTGATGATATTTGTCAAAGCGTTTTTGCCTTACAACAGCCTGTTGCTTCTGATTTGAGATTTATTATGTCCGCTATGCAAATGAGTAATGAAATTGAGCGAATTGGTGATTTATCGATGAGTATCATTAAATTGTCAAAAAGCATAAAAGAAAAACATGAGTTAATCTCAAAATTTAATATTGCTGATATTACTGGAGAAGTAGAATCAATTACCCTAAAAACGAATCAATGTTTTCTAGAATTAGACGAAGCGAAAATTGACGAAATATTCTTTTTAAATACAAGTATAAAAGACAAAAGTGGGGACGCTATAGAAAATATAATTGGTGAAATGAAACAAAACTCTAAAACAGTTGTTTCTGGAACTCATCTTATTTTAGCTTTAAAACATGTAGAGAGAATTGCAGATCATTGTACCAACATTGCTGAATCTGTGTACTTCATGATTAATGCTAAGACTATAAAGCACGAAAAAAAATAAGGATTACGGTCTAATTTTAAAAAGCTGATATGCTTATGCATAAAATGTATAGGTTGATCAGCTTTTTTTATTTAAAAACTTCAAATGCGTTCTTCCAGTCGATTTCATTTTTTATAATTTCAAATCCTTTGTAGTTTTTTAGTTCAAATAGATTTTCAATTTTAAAATCATCTTGATTTGCAAATGGGGCCAGTCCGTCTGTTTTTAGTTTTTGAGCGAGATAAATCTGTTCATATTGACCGGGCGTTGGTATAAAAAAAGCTTTTTTTTCGAGCGATACTAAATCCATTATTGTAGTATAGCCAGACCGACAAAGAATCAAATTACTTTCATTATAAGCTTGCTCTAATTGACGACTATTCATGAAATTATAAAATAGTATATTTTTAATTTGTTCTTTTTTTTGTTCTTTTTCAATTTTTCCTTTAATGAATAAAACTGCTCCTTTATATCGTTTCAGTTCTTGTATTAATTTTTCTTCAAGTAAACCTCTTTGTGGTTCGGGTCCTGAAAGAATAACCATTAAATCAAATTGAATTGGCAGCTCTTTTTTTGTCATTCGGCTAAGCGGTCCAATATATTTTAATTTTTGGTTGTAGTTTTTTGAATGGCTTAATACACCAGTTAAATTGGGTTTTTTTTCAACATCTGGAATCCAACATTCCCTGTATTTTTTAATTGTCCTTTGATGTAAATTACTAGTGAGCCATGTAGTGTTTCCTGATAAAACATTTAGTTGATGTGTAATGTAAACAGAGGGTATTTTTTTAGAGTAGCAACCTAAACGATTATCGGATATAATACCATCGATTTCATAATCGGCGATCCATTTTTCAATTAGTTTTTGTTCTTTCCAGATTGCGGATATTGTTTTGGTGCAATTTTTAAGTAGTTTCCATTTGAAATAGATCCCGTTTTTTGCATACTCTATTTGATAGGGCGGTAATTCTAATGTTTTTATGTAAGGGAATTCTTTTTTAAGTATTTCTAATGCTTGGCCGTCAGACGCAATTATGGGTATAAAATTATTTTCTTGTAAGGCCTTGATAATTGGGATGCATCTGGTAGCATGACCTAAACCCCAATTTAGTGGAGCGATTAATATTGTTTTAGTTGCATTTTGAGCATTCATTTTTTAATGATTTACTTTTTTTTAAAGATACATAAACCGTAATAATGTACTCCGATTTTAATCATTACTAAATGATTAAGGTAATGTATGGTTCTTATTGAATTTATCACATAAAATTAAACTAGTTTCTATAGATTTAAATTACTCTTTTTTGATTCAAAACTGAGAAACAGCTGGGTTGAACAGTAAGAATAAGGAGGTTGTTTTAATGTTAAATCCTAAAAGATGACTATTTCGTACTTTTACGATATGTTTTTCATTTTAAATTACATTTTAATCCATTTATTTAAAAAAACATTGCGATAAGTTCATTCCTACATTTTATCGATAAGTGATGAGTCCTCTTTTTTCAAAAATTGCATGAGAAGCGTATTATTGACTCACTATATTTAAATTGCTTTTAATCGGTTATTTGTACCTTACAAAGACTTTAGTAGATTTATTATTATAATTTGATTTAGTTTTACACAAAATTATGTTAATAA
>CAWURM010000118.1:0-24962 GCA_963924965.1 uncultured Flavobacterium sp. | reverse complement strand
CATAGGGAAGCGTTTGCAACGCGACTTATTTTAGATCATTATCTCAATCTGATTCAATCGGGTGCTCGTCTGAGACGAGTACCTACTGACATGCAAAAACATAGGGAAGCGTTTGCAACGCGACTTATTTTAGATCATTATCTCAATCTGATTCAATCTGGTGCTCGTCTGCGACGAGTACCTACTTACTTTCAAAAACAGATCGAAGCGTTTGCAACGCGACTCATTATAGATCATTATTTCAAAAAACAGCTAATTTTCACCGTATTGTTTACTCCTTTTCCAACCCCAATTTCGTAGCGGTATCAATACTAATAGGTTTAAATTGAAAATCGGACTCGTCAAACTGTAAGGTGCCTGGAAGAAATAGTGGCATATTCATGAACGTAGCCGATACGCCGCTTCCCATTTTGAAAGCGTTACCCTGATGTAGCAATACAAACGGGACCCATTTCTTACTTCCTCCATAGGATCGATAATCAAATTTTCCTTTGAGAGTATCTTGAATTTTTACACCGCGGACTTCACCCGAATCTTTGCCTACACCACCGTACCGAATTTCCAATTGGCCATAAAATCTGTTGTCAAATTGGCTTAATCGTAGTAATGCAGTGTCCTTGCCTTTTACCGCCTGATAAAATGTAAATTTTTTCGCTTGCTCTTTTTGGCAGCTTACTGCAATTAAAAATACCACAATTGCGATGCTGCTTTTTATTAAGTTCGTCATATAATCAAAGATAAATAAAAGCGCCCTTCGGGATACTTCCTAAAGGGCGCTTTTAATTGTATTCGTATTTTGAATTAGAAACCGTAGTTTACTCCTAGTCCAAAAACCTCTCTCATTTGTACGGCTTGAATCGAATTTTCGTCATAAATAGCTTGTAGCGCCACGTTGGCCGAAAGGTATTTGTTGATTTTCATGACTACATTCATTTGGTAATCTACATCTACGTTTTGTGGTGTGTCTAAATAATTAGAATATAAATTCAAACGGTTTTCGATCGATACATTTGCCATCACACTGAACTTATAATAAGCAGAGACACTGGCTCCAAATTCAAATCGAGTGTTATCTCCTTGAAGCACCCCAAAAGAAGGGCCTAAGTCCGTGAAATGATCGTGAACCACAATTAATTTGGCTGCCGCTGGAGCAAAATTGACACTTAGATTATTGCTTTTTTTCCATAGCATTCCTGGTCCAAACTGGAAGTAAGCCGGAGAGAAAAAGTGTGAAATTTTCATATTGTTTTTGTCAAAACCAGTATCCAATTGTGATTTGAAATTAAAAAAAATAGAGTAGTACCATTGTCCCGATGCGGTTTTACCCCAGAGCGAGTTGAGCTCTAATCGGTCATCTGTTTTGGCGGTTTTGGCGTCACCTTTAATTTTACTTAAACCATAGGCTAAAATAAATTTATTGTCCCACACGACATCTCCATTCTTATAATTGAAATCGTAGTTCAAACCAAAATTCCCAGCCACATTAGAGGTTCCTCCTCCAAGCCATTGCTTGTTGTACGAAGATTGGTTAAAAAGCAATGAAATATTTCCTTTTTTAGTCCAATGTTTCACTGTGTCTTTTACTGTTTCCTGCGCGTTTACAGAAAGTATAGCCATCAAAAAGGCTACTACAAATAGTGTCTTTTTCATATTCAGGAAGTGAATTTAGTGTTATTTTTTCGCTTTATATAAAGGAACCGCTGAACAAGCTTCACCGTACATAATACTTCGAGCCACGGGTTGTAAAAAGTGAGCCGCTAGAATATACGCTCGCATAGGAACTGGTTTTTTAGAACAGCCTTTTATGATTACGGGCTTGTTAGTATAAGCGGAGTAATCAATTTGTGGAAGTAACTCTTCGTACAAAGCCGCATCCAAATCTTCTAGCGTTCCATTAACTATTTTTTTTGCAAATGGCGCTAATTGAACTGCCACTAATATCGAGGCCCAAGCCGGAACAATCGCATCAGTACTGCAATTGATCGCTACAAATTGGTCTTGGTATTGCGCCCAATCGTGATTTTTGAGATGTTCTCTAAAATCTTTCTCTTTCAGTAAAAAACCTTCTAATAACCATTGAGAAATATCAATTTGGTTACGGATTCCTTTTGGATAATGGTCTTCGAGATCGAAAACTTCCAAAACGCTATTCGCTACTTTATTTATTATTTCTTCCATTTTTGAAGTCTTAAAGTCGAAAGTCGAAAGTCATAAAGCCAACTACCTTGCAACTTTATGACTTTTGACTTTATGACTAATTTATAGCATTCCCAATTCTAATTTTGCTTCTTCGCTCATTAGATCTTTACTCCAAGGCGGGTCAAAAGTAATTTCAACTTCGGCGTCCTTGATGTGTTCAATTGATTTTACTTTTTCCTCTACTTCTCTCGGTAAGCTTTCTGCAACGGGGCAGTTTGGAGAAGTAAGCGTCATTAAAATTTTTACTTCGTAATCCGTATTCACCATTACGTCATAGATCAATCCTAATTCGTATATGTCAACTGGAATTTCAGGGTCGTAAATAGTTTTTAATTTTTTTACGATGGCTTCGCCTAATTCGTTAGTGTCTATTTCTTGTGTCATTTTATTTTTGTTTAATCTGTTTTATAAACATATAAGTCATATAAGTTTCTTTTCTCAAGGAAAGTATAAGTTAATATAGTGTTTATTTTTTTTGTGTTTACAGTTTGTTTTATAAAACATATAAGTTCCTTTTTTAAAGGAAAATATAAGGGCCTATAAGTTTTTATGTTTTGTTTTTAACGGGTTTTCAAATATCAGCAATCTAGATTTTTAATTTACTTATATGTTAAAATTATTTTTTCTAATTTATTGCTTTGTTAATCTTCAAGCTTGCTATACAATTCATTTACCAAAGTTTTTTGACCTTCATAAAAAATGTTTTTCACATTAAAGTTAATCATCAAGCCGATTGGTGCATTCAAGAAATTCATATAGGTTAGTAATTGTGCTTCAAAAATTGGATTTATTTCATGTACCGATTTTAACTCTACAACAAGAATGTTTTCTACAAATAGATCACATCTTAGTTTAGATTCTAAATTATGTCCTTTATATTGCAAAGGCACTAATAATTCAGATGAAAAATTTATCTTTCTTAACTCTAGTTCTTTTTTCAAGCATTGATGGTAAACACTTTCCAAAAGACCAGGACCAATACTTTTATGAACTTCAATAGCAGCTCCATTTACTTGATAAACTAAATCTTTAAGATAATTTCTGGTTATGTTCATAGTAGTCAATTGAGATTATGATATAGTAAAAAAACTTCTATGACTTATATGTTAAAACCAAAATTAATTTTTAGCATCGAATGCCAAAGCATACATTTTAATGTTTTTTATCATTGACACCAAACCATTAGCTCTAGTAGGTGATAAATGCTCTTTTAATCCTATTTCGTCTATAAAATCCATATTGGCAGCAATGATATCTGCAGGAGATTGGTTAGAAAAAACCCGAATTAATATCGCGATAATCCCTTTGGTTAAAATGGCGTCACTGTCTGCAGTAAAGACAACAGTATCGTGTTGCTGCTCTCCTTGTAACCACACTTTTGATTGGCAACCTTTGATGAGGTTGTTTTCAGTCTTCGACTCCTCTTTTATTAACGGTAAATTTTTTCCCAGGTCAATAATGTACTCGTAGCGTTGCATCCAGTCATCAAACATGGCGAATTCGTCTACTATTTCTTCTTGTATGTCTTTAATCTTCATCCTTTTGTTTTGCAAATGAATTTATTTTATTTACTAACTTTTTAATTTGGTATGGAGGAAATCCATGATCAAAGCTTTGTGATTCATAGGTAATTCCTTTATATATTATTTTAATATTGGCTATTGCTGCACCGTCATAAAATCGTTTTTCTGTTGGAGATTTTAGATCTTTTATCTCGTCTAGATTCACATCTTGGAATAAATCAATTAATTCTTTCCACTCTTTATCGGAGACTTTGACAACCTCTTTCATTCCTTGGTCGTTTCTTTCTTTTGAAATTGTTACCAATTGTTTTTCGACGATTATCTTTTGATAAAAACCTCTTGTATTGGCTACATATTCAATAACGGCAGCATCGATTTCTTGTTTGTTTTCGCTGTCGCATCCTTTACCAAGAAAAATAGTCAATAATAATAGAGAAAGTAATTTCATAGTTGATGTATTAAGATAACATTAGTTGTGCTCTTTTTACCGCTTCCACCATAACATCAATCTCTTCTTTCGTATTGTAAAAAGAAAAGGAAGCCCTAATGGTTCCTGGTATATTGAAATAACTCATAATGGGCTGCGCACAGTGGTGTCCTGTTCGCACTGCTATTCCTAATTTGTCAATAATCGTACCAATATCATAAGGATGAATTCCTTCGATATTAAATGAAATCACCGAAGTTTTTTCTGCCGATGTACCAAAAATACGCAATCCTTCGATTTCTAACAATCGTTTTGTTCCATATTCTAGTAATTCTAATTCTTGTTGTTGAATGTTGTCAAATCCTACTTCATTCATGTAGTCAATGGCAGTTCCTAACACAATACCACCCGCAATATTGGGCGTTCCTGCTTCAAATTTATGTGGCAGTTCAGCGTAAGTGGTTTTTTCAAAAGACACTTCCTTAATCATTTCTCCACCACCTTGGTAAGGAGGTAATTTATTCAGCCACGCTTCTTTTCCGTATAAAATACCAATTCCTGTTGGTCCACATATTTTGTGTCCTGAGAATACATAAAAGTCACAATCTAACGCTTGCACATCGGGTTTAAGATGCGGTACCGCTTGCGCTCCATCGATCAAAACAGCAGCTCCAAATTTGTGCGCTTCATCAATCATATATTTAATAGGATTCACGGTCCCCAAGGCATTCGAAATGTGATTTACTGTGACAATTTTGGTTTTGTCAGACAGTAATTTGTCATATTCTGATAGGATCAGTTCGCCTTGGTCATTCATAGGAATCACTTTTAGCGTCGCTCCTGTTTTCTCACATAACATTTGCCAAGGCACAATATTACTGTGGTGTTCTAATGCCGAAACTAAAACATCATCTCCCGGTTTTAAAATAGAGGCAAATCCGTTTGCTACTAAGTTAATTCCGAAAGTCGTTCCAGAAGTAAAAAGTACTTCATGAGGAAACTTGGCATTGATATGACTTTGCACTTTGCCACGGGAAAGCTCGTAGGCATCCGTAGCCAATTGGCTTAAAGTATGCACGCCACGGTGTATGTTGGCATTGATTTCTTGATAATATTTGGAGATGGCATCAATCACCACTTGTGGCTTTTGAGAAGTAGCTCCATTATCGAAATAAACTAAAGGTTTTCCGTTTACTTTTTGAGAAAGTATGGGGAAATCGGCTCTGATTTTTTGAATGTCTAGCATAATTATTTAGAAAAATTCTAAATACAAAAGTACTAAAAACTAAATTGTTTTAACCATCATTTTTAGATTTTCATTTGGACTATTTTTGGTATTTATATTAAAAATAAATTAGTGAAATTGTGCCAAAAAAAGAATTAAATTGCAGCGTAAACAATTCAGTGCGAATGAAGAAAATAATTAAAGTTGTAGGTTTAGTTGCTGTTCTAGGCGTTTTTTATTTGGGTTATACAACGTATCCAAAATTGGATTTAATTTCTGGCTTTTCAGCCAAAAGTATCGCCTCAGGTCATTTTATCGATAACCGGTCTCAGGAAGTAATTGAGAAAGGGGATAATGATATTGACATGATTGACTTGGCTACTAATACAATTAATCAACAAGGAAATTTTGCGACCGCTTCTGTGTATGGTTTGAAGGAACGAAAAGCCATTTATCGACCAGGTTTAGGCGCTACTTTGATTGATGATCATTTTGATGTCAATAAACCCTACGAGGTTCCAAAAAGGAATTTTGTAAAAAACAATTTACCTTTTCCTTATGGAAATAAGGATCCAAAAGATACTGTTTTTGCTACTATTGATTATGATAAACTAAATGCGTCTGTAGCCAATGCGTTTGATAATAAAGGACAAATCGACAAAAGAACGCGTTCTGTTTTAGTGATTTATAAAGATAAAATTATAGCCGAAAAGTACGATACGGGTTTCAATAAAGACAGTAAAATTCTGGGTTGGTCGATGACTAAAAGTATCACGGCGACCTTATTTGGAATTCTAGCTAAAGAAGGAAAGTACAATATTAATACCCCTGCTCCTATTGCTGAATGGAAGAATGATGATCGAAAAGTAATTACGACTAGTGATTTGTTGCACATGAATTCGGGATTGGCTTGGGTAGAAAATTACAATACCATTTGTGATGCTACCCAAATGCTATTTCTAGCGGAGAATATGGGCAAAGTACAACTGGAAAAAGAAGCTGCTTATAAACCCAATACGCATTGGAATTACTCTTCTGGCACTACCAATTTATTATCCTATATCTTAAGAAATCAATTTAAAACGCATCAAGAATATCTTGATTTTTGGTACGCTTCTTTAATTGATAAAATAGGAATGAACTCGATGATTGTAGAAACGGATATGGCGGGGAATTATGTAGGTTCGTCCTATGCATGGGCAACTACGCGGGATTGGGCTAAATTTGGTTTGTTGTATTTACATGAAGGAAACTGGAATGGTGAACAGTTGTTTGATGCAGGTTGGGCCAAATATGTAGCTGCTCCTACTAAAGGCTCAAATGGGGATTATGGTGCTCACTTTTGGTTAAATGCTGGCGGTCGTTATCCTGATGCACCAAAAGATTTATACTCGGCTAATGGGTTTCAAGGTCAAAAAGTATTTATAATTCCGTCGCTTGATTTGGTTATTGTGAGAATGGGATTGACGGAAGACGCGCAGTTTGATTTTAATGGAATGTTGAAAGGGATTATTGGGAGTTTGAAGAAGTAGAGAATAGAGGCAAGAGAATAGATAAAAGACCGTGTGTGTCTAAAGAGAAGATTGTATTAGCCCCGATAGTAATGGAAATCCTTTTTGAGGTTTTTACCGAAAAAAGATTGTAATGAATAGCGGGAATAGCTACTAAAAAAATAAAAAAAGGGCGCAATGTTTATAAAACGTTGCGCCCTTTGCGTAAAACTTAGTGAACCTTGCGGTTATATTTTTACAGATCAAATCCCATTTTTACCCCAAGTTTGGTTGCGATAATTTTGGTAATTCGTTGTTTTAATTCTGGTATTTTGATGTTTTCGATAACTGCATTTGAGAACGCATACATCAATAATGCTTTGGCTTCTTTTTTAGGGATTCCACGTGCTTGCATGTAGAACATCGCTGTTTCGTCTAATTGACCTACAGTACAACCGTGCGAACATTTTACATCATCAGCAAAAATTTCCAATTGTGGTTTGGCATTGATGGTTGCTTTATCACTCAATAAAATGTTGTTGCTTTTTTGGAAAGCATTCGTTTTTTGAGCGTCTTTCTCTACATATACTTTTCCGTTGAAAACTCCTGTCGAGCGATCTGAATAAATTCCTTTATAGTCTTGGAAACTTTCGCAGTTTGGAGCGGCATGTTTCACTAATGTATAATGATCGACGTGTTGCTTTTCACCAATAATTGTGATTCCGTTTAAGGTACTTGTCAAGCGTTCTCCAAAATGATAGAAATTCAAATTGTTTCTCGTTAGGTTTCCTCCAAAAGAGAATGTATGCACTGATACGTGGCTTTCTTTTTGTTGAGAAACGTAGGTGTTATCGATTAGATTCGCCGTTAGATTGTCATTTTGAATTTTGTAATAATCTACAATGGCACGTTTTTGAGCAAAAATCTCGGTAACCGAATTGGTTAATACTGGATTTTCGTTCAAACTCTGGTGACGCTCGATAATTTGTACGTGAGAATTCTCTCCTACAATCACCAAGTTTCTAGGTTGTGTCATCAAGGCAGCTTCATTTCCAGTTGAGAAATACATGATTTCAATAGGTTTATCAGCCACTTTGCTTTTTGGGATATTGATGTACGCTCCTTCATTGGCGAAAGCGGTATTCAACGAAGTCAAACTATCGTCTTTATTGGCAATTTGGTTGAAGTAGGTGTCAATAACCATTTTGTATTTTGGTTTTGTCAACGCCGATGCCATTAAGCAAACATCAATTCCTTCGTGAGTTGTTGATGATAAATGCGAACTGAAAACACCGTCAATAAACACTACTTTATAGGTGTCAATTTCGTGTAAAAAGTATTTTTTTACATCCGAATATTGAATGTTATTGTCTGTTTTTGGAAAAACGGTAAAGTCATTTTTTAAGATGGCGTTTAGCGAAGTGTATTTCCAAGCTTCCTCTTTTTTAGTTGGGAAACCTTTATTTTCAAAGTTTTTTATTGCTTCTGTACGTACATCATGAAGTTCAGAGTGAACATCGATGCGCTCTTCAAAAGCCATAAAAGACGATACTAATTTTTCTTTTAAATCCATTATTGTTTTGTTTCAGGTTTAAAGTTTAAAGTTTCAGGTTTTGCCTATTGGAACTTATTCCCTTTAAAGTCTTTCTTGTTAAGATAAGTAATAAAGTTTTTGACTTTACCACTTAAGTTTTCATAATCTTTTTTTAGCAATTCAAATTTTGTTTCATTTATATAGCCAAAATCAAAAACTCTATAAAGTTGAGATCTTGTTTCCCCTGCGGAACCTTTAGCAATAGATAAAAATTGTCTAAATTCAATATTGCCGTCTCTTTCAAAACCTTCTGCAATATTATCCATAATAGAACCCGAGGAAGCTTTTATTTGATCCTTAAATCGATAATCATTTTTCAATTCGGTTTCGGTTGAGATTAAATGTATCTCTTGTGCCAGTCGCCTTGCTTCCTTCCAAATTTCTAAATCTTCAAATCGATTTATGGTAGCCATAGATTTTGTTTTATTTGTTCCCCGTTTTTTATTGTTCCCCGTTTTTTAACTTGAAACTATAATAACTTGAAACTTGAAACAATTTGTTAGTTCTCTGCTTTAATCCAGTCGTATCCTTTTACTTCTAGCTCGTGTGCTAGTTCTTTTCCACCTGATTTTACAATTTTACCATTGTATAATACGTGAACAAAATCAGGAACGATATAATCTAATAAACGTTGGTAGTGTGTCATTACTACAATTGCGTTTTTGTCGCTTTTTAATTTGTTAACTCCATTAGCAACGATACGCAAGGCATCGATATCTAAACCAGAATCTGTTTCATCTAGAATCGCTAATTTTGGTTCTAACATTGCCATTTGGAAAATCTCGTTACGTTTTTTCTCTCCTCCTGAGAATCCTTCGTTCAATGAACGAGATAAAAACTTGCGGTCAATTTCTAGTAATTCTGATTTCTCGCGAATTACTTTCAACATTTCGTTCGCTGGCATTTCGTCTTGTCCTTTAGCTTTACGTGTTTCATTGATAGCCGTTCTCATGAAGTTCGTTACTGAAACTCCTGGAATTTCTACTGGATATTGAAAGGAAAGAAAAACACCTTTGTGTGCTCTTTCTTCAGGAGCCAATTCAGAAAGGTCTTCTCCGTCCAAAGCGATTTCTCCTTCGGTTACTTCGTAGTTTTCGTTTCCAGCAATGATAGAGGCTAGTGTACTTTTTCCAGCACCATTTGGTCCCATTATCGCATGAACTTCTCCTGCTTTTACTTCAAGGTTTATCCCTTTTAATATTTCTTTGTCGCCTATTGAAGCGTGTAAATTTTTAATTGATAACATCTTATATATTTATATACTAGTTAATTCTATTGTATTGTTTTCGTTTATTTTATCGGCATTGAAATGCTTGTTTCCTAAATATTCCATACCTAGATATTCCGCTGATTTTTGAAAAGGGATGTAAAAGCTATTTTCTAATTTATCATCATGAGAATTTGTTACTACAAACATTTTCTTTCCTCTTAATTTTCTGCCCGTTTCTTTTTCGATTCTAATTAAATCAGACAATCGATCAAAAAAGACTTTCATAATTCCACTCATACTGTACCAATAAACTGGAGTAGCAAATACAAGTGTATCGTACTTTTCAATAAGAGATCTTATTAAGGGTAAGAAATCATCGTTGCTATTTTTACTTTCATAATCATAAAAGGAAATAGTATAATCTCTTAAATCAATAACATCTGCGTTTATTGGATTGGATATTGCATCAACTACCTTTGAAGTATTTCCATTACTTCTGGAAGAACCTACTATGATAACTTTTTTGTTTTCCATATTCAGATTATCCAACAGATCCTTCTAAACTAATTTCAAGTAACTTCTGAGCTTCTACCGCAAATTCCATTGGTAACTTATTCAATACATCTTTACTGAAACCGTTTACGATTAATGCAATGGCTTTCTCTGTTGGAATTCCACGTTGGTTGCAATAGAAAACTTGGTCTTCACCAATTTTACTTGTTGTCGCTTCGTGTTCTATTTTGGCAGTTGGATTTTTACTTTCGATATATGGGAAAGTATGCGCTCCACAATTGTTACCCATTAATAGGGAATCACATTGTGAAAAGTTTCTCGCATTATCAGCACGAGCACTAATTTGCACTAAACCTCTATAACTGTTTTGTGATTTTCCAGCAGAAATTCCTTTAGAAATAATAGTCGATTTAGTGTTTTTACCTAAATGGATCATTTTAGTTCCTGTATCGGCTTGTTGGAAATTATTGGTTACAGCAATCGAATAAAATTCTCCTACTGAATTGTCTCCTTTTAATACTACTGATGGATATTTCCAAGTTACGGCTGAACCGGTTTCTACTTGTGTCCAAGAGATTTTTGCGTTTGTTTCGCAAATCCCTCTTTTAGTTACAAAATTGAATACTCCACCTTTTCCTTCCTTGTTTCCAGGGTACCAGTTTTGTACGGTTGAATATTTAATTTCGGCATCTTCAAGTGCAATTAATTCAACAACGGCAGCATGCAATTGATTTTCATCGCGGCTCGGTGCAGTACAACCTTCTAGGTAACTTACATAACTTCCGGCATCAGCAACAAGTAAAGTTCTTTCAAACTGTCCTGTTCCTGCTTGGTTGATTCTAAAGTAAGTCGAAAGTTCCATTGGACAACGAACGCCTTTTGGGATATAACAAAAAGATCCATCAGAGAATACAGCCGAGTTTAAGGCAGCATAAAAGTTGTCTTTTTGTGGCACTACTGTTCCTAAATACTTACGAACTAATTCAGGATGCTCTTTTATGGCTTCCGAAATACTCATGAAGATAATTCCTTTTTCTCCTAATGTTTTCTTGAATGTTGTCGCTACAGAAACCGAGTCAACTACGATATCCATGGCTACATTATTCATCATTTTTTGTTCGTCTACTGAGATACCTAACTTTTTGTACATTTCTAAAAGTTCAGGATCGACATCGTCTAATGTTTTATTAGGGTCAACTGCTTTTGGAGCAGAGTAATACGATATAGCTTGAAAATCGGGTTTTTCATAATGTACATTTGCCCATTCTGGTTCCACCATTTCTTGCCAAGCGCGAAATGCTTCAATTCTCCAGTCGGTCATCCATTGTGGTTCTCCTTTTTTAAAGGAAATAGCACGAACAATATCTTCATTTAAACCAATAGGAAATGTTTCCGATTCCAGATTGGTATAAAATCCATATTCATATTCTTTAGTTTCGAGTTCGATTTTTAAATCGTCTTCTGTGTATTTGCTCATTCTTGTTTAAAGATTTAAAGATTAAAGATTCAAAATTGGAATCGTAATCTTTATTATTGATGTCTTAAATTTTTAAAGTCTGTTTTTTTTTGTCAAACGAATGCTTTCGACTTTATGATTTTGGACTTTCGACTATAAGGAGAAACTTTCTCCGCATCCGCAAGTTCTTGTTGCGTTTGGGTTATTAAAAACAAACCCCTTCCCGTTTATTCCGCCTGAAAACTCTAAAATGGTTCCAGCTAAATAAAGGAATGATTTTTTTTCTACAGCGATTGTTATATCGTTGTCTATGAATATTTTGTCTTCTTCGTTTTTGGTTTTGTCAAACTTCAAATCATAAGACAAACCAGAACATCCACCGCTTTTTACACCTACTCTTACGTAGTCAGTAGCAGCGTCAAAACCGTCCTCTTTCATCAAATCGACGATTTTCTTTTTGGCAGTATCCGAAACCTTTATCATTGTTATATTGATTTTGTCTAAATTAACCACAAAGATAGTATATAAAAACCTTTTTCCATAATTGATAACATTTTTATAACTAATCATAAAATAGAGAAAAGCTATGTGAAAGCAGGAAAAAAAATCAATACATTTAAAAAATATTTTTTTGTACAAAAAACCTTATTATTAACTCAGTAAAATTATTATGGAAGAAACTTCGCAATCAGCAAAAAATTACAAACTTGAATTTCAAGGAAAAGGATCTGATTTCTTTGGAATTATTATCGTAAACTGGCTTTTAACAATTTGCACGCTTGGGATTTATTATTCTTGGGCAAAAGCTAAAAAACTACAATTTTTATATGGTAATACTTCTTTAAACGAGGATGCTTTTTCTTTTCATGGTACTGGAAAAGAGATGTTTAAAGGTTTTTTGAAGGCAATTTTGCTGTTTGTGATTTTAGGAGGGATTCTGGGTGTATTTATGTATTTAAAGATGCCATTAATAGGATTACTTGTCTTTTATTTGGGGATTTTTGCCATTTTGCCTTTGGCAATTCACGGTTCGTATCGTTATAGAATGTCAAGAACTTCTTGGAGAGGAATTCGTTTTGGCTACCGAGGGGATAAAAAAGAATTGGCCATTAATTTCTTCAAATGGATATTCTTAACCGTCATTACTTTTGGAATATATGGTTCTTGGATGAGTATTAATTTGAGAAAATACCTGTTAGGCAATGTTCGTTTTGGTGATGCTGAGTTTGATTATAATGGTGACGGAGCCGATTATTTTATCTTGAATCTTAAAGGGTATTTCTTGACAATTTTTACGCTTGGTATTTACTTTTTTTGGTGGCAAAAAGATCTTTTTGAATATTATATCGACAATTTAAGTGCAAATAAAGAAGGTAAAGCAATTCGTTTTAATTCAACAGTAACCGGTGGCGGCTTTTTTAAATTAGCGATTACAAATTTGTTGTTAATTATTTTTACTCTTGGATTAGGGTATTCATGGGTGGTGACGCGTACTTTAAATTACCTATTCGATAATATTCAATTAGAAGGAAATCTAGATTTAGATACACTCATTCAAACCGAAGAAAATTATAAAGATGCTACCGGAGAAGATTTAAGTGATTTCCTTGATTTGGATTTTGTAATGTAAGGCAATGAAAAATCAAGCTACAGGCATTTTTTATGATGGGAACTCATCCATTCCACAGGAGGTCGTATTTCTTTTTGATAGTATTACTGGGACAATGGCTTTTGAGGCAGGTGATGGAACGATATACCAATGGAAATGCAGCGAAATAGTATTCGAAAAAACGGGTTCTAGATTGCGTTTCCGTCACGAAGAAGCGGTTGCCCAAAATGGATATACCGAAGACGCCATATTTATAGAGGCGATTCAAACATTCAATAAAAAAACCGGAAAATATGGTTGGTACCAAAGTCTTTTAGATTTAGGTACCACAATCCATCTCGGGCTTGCCTTGGTTATTCTCGCCATAATAGGATTGTGTTATGTATATGCTATTCCGTGGGTTGCTGAAAAATCAGTTGTTTTAATTCCGGAAGAATATGATACTAAACTAGGCGATACTTTTTTTGAACAAAACATGGTTTTTAGCACTATCGATTCTTCAAAAACAAAAGCGTTGAATGAGTTTGCCAAAGAATTGCAGTTAAACAATACGAAACAACTGAAATTCTCGGTTGTTGATTCGGAAATTGTGAATGCTTTTGCGCTGCCTGACGGTAATATTGTGGTTTATACAGGGATATTAAATTCAATGAAAAACTATGATGAATTAGTAGGGTTGCTGGGTCATGAAGCAGCACATGTGAACCATAGACACTCCATGAAGATGTTATGCCGGAACTTGTCGGGTTATTTATTTGTGTCGGCCATTTTAGGAGATGTAAACGGAATTATGGCAACTATTGGCAACAACATCAACAGCTTACAGTCGCTTTCTTTTTCTAGAGAATTTGAACAGCAAGCGGATATGGAGGGATTTCATGTTTTAGTGGTCAATAAAGTTAATCCTGTAGGGATGGCTAATTTATTCAAACGATTGGAGCATAAAAATCAAATGGCAATTCCACAATTTTTAAGTTCGCATCCCATGACGCAAGATCGAATTTCAACTATGGAAAAAAGGATAAAAACAAAAAGATTTGTGATTCAAGAGAGTCCAAAACTGAACGATTTATTTCAAAAATTGAAAAATTAATTTAGATCACACAACCTTTTATATCTGATTTTAGATCGTTGAAAACCGTAACAAAACATATAATTTTAATTATTCTTTGCATTCTTTTTTGCTCTGTCAAATTAACAATGGATTCTTGTGGAATTCTTGATAAAGTAAAATATGATAAAATCAGCCAATTCTCTCCGGAATTAAAGTTTGGATTTATAGTAAGTGAATCTATTAAGCTTAATCAAACGGAGTATAGGGATTTGTTTGAAGAAGAAATGGTCGAAACAGATACCTGCTATCTTTTTGGGAAATATGAAATAAACAAAGATAGGATTGGTGTTTATTCATATAGGACTACATATGAATGTGATCACAGAATTAGAATGATTGAATTTTCAATATTCGAAAGATGTAAAAAAATAGATTCAAAAATAATATCATTTGAAGATAATGATGGTTTTTTATATTCGATCTCAAGTAAATTCAATAAAGATTTTAATCAATTAACTATCATTGAAAGAAGAGGGAGTGAATATGGTACAGAACCGGGAGCTACAAGAGACACTCTATTTATAAATACTTTTAAAGTTGATTTAAACAGTAAAAATTTAGATACCGTATATAAAAACACACGATTTGAAATACTTAAAACGCAAACTCAAAAATAAAAATCTTTATATATGAAGGTATTTAATTTTTGTCCTTCTTTCAATAACGGGAATTAAATATAAATCCGTTATCCTTTTACTAAAGCAGTGAATTTTACTTAAATTGCAATCCTTATTGGGTTTACTTTAAAACCAAATAATTTATTAATCTTTCAATTCACAAAAATGAAATTATATCCTATAGAAACTGGTAATTTTAAATTGGATGGTGGTGCTATGTTTGGTGTAGTCCCTAAAACCATTTGGAACCGAACCAATCCCGCTGACGCGAACAACTTAATTGATATTGCTGCCCGATGCTTGTTGATTGAAGACGAAAACCGACTGATTTTAATCGATACCGGAATGGGGAACAAACAATCTGAGAAGTTTTTTGGGTATTACTCGCTTTGGGGCTCTCATTCCATGGACAAATCCTTGGCTCAATATGGTTTCCATCGGGATGATATTACAGATGTTTTTATGACCCATTTACACTTTGATCATTGTGGTGGAAGCGTGCAATGGAACAAAGACAAAACAGGTTATGAGCCTGCATTCAAGAATGCCAAATTCTGGTCGAATGAAAATCATTGGGAGTGGGCAACGAAACCTAACCCAAGAGAAAAAGCATCGTTTTTGTCTGAAAATATTTTACCCATGCAGGAAAGCGGACAATTGAATTTTATAAAAAGACCCGATGGTGATTTCTTATCCACATCAGAACTGGGTTTTGGAATCTTTTTTGCCGATGGCCACACCGAGAAACAAATGATTCCACACCTTCGATATAAAGATAAAACCATCGTTTTTTGCGCAGATTTGTTAGCAACAGCCGGTCATATTCCAGTGGCCTATGTGATGGGATACGATACGAGGCCTTTATTAACGATGCCTGAAAAAACGAAATTCTTAAACGCTGCTGCCGATAATAATTACTATTTATTTTTAGAACACGATGCGCACAATGAAATAATAACGGTACAACATACAGACAAAGGCGTTCGATTAAAAGAAGTTTTCAGCTGTGAAGAAATCCTAAAATAGTGTTAATCTCCCTATTTTTGTAACAAAATAAATTATTTTAGACAAATATTTAAAACTCAATAAATAATAAAAAATGAATCATATTAAACCCATTTTACTTTCTGCTTTTGCCGTAGTGGTTTTGGCAGGTTGTGGAGCCCAAAAACAAGTTTCAAGTTTTAGTTCAGTCGCTCAAATCAGTGCTCCACTAAATGTTAAGAAAGTTGCCCCTTTAAAAGAAAACGAATTAAAACGTTGGAGTCATTTAGACATTGTAAATGATACAATCCCAGGAATGAGTGTTGATAGAGCTTACTCGGAATTATTGAAAGATAAAAAAGGAGTAAAAGTGATCGTTGGAATTGTAGATTCAGGTGTGGATATCGAGCATGAAGATTTAAAAGATGTTATTTGGACCAATGCAAAAGAGATTCCAGGAAACGGAATTGATGATGATAAAAATGGTTATGTAGATGATATTCACGGATGGAATTTTCTAGGTGATATTACAAAGGAAAATTTAGAATACGAAAGAATCGTAAAAGACAAAAGTTTAACTGATGAAGCAACTTATCTGGAAGCTAAGAAATTAAACGATGATAAAATTGCTGAAGCAAAAGCTGGAAAAGAAAGACTAGAGCAAATGATCGTATCGACAGATGCAGCTGATCAGAAAATTGCTAAAGTATTAGGGAAGCCAGTATACACTATAGAAGAAGTTAAAGCAATTGATTCAAAGGATGCAGCCGTAATGGAAAGTAAAGCAACGATGCAAAGAATGCTTTCTTTTGGTTTAAGTGTTGTTGACTTAAAAAAGGCCATTCAAGGAGATATTGATGGAATGATTGCCGTACTTCAAGGAGATAATTTGAAACAAAATTATAGAGATGTTGTTGGGGATAATCCTAATGATATTTCGGATACCAAATACGGGAACAATAATGTAATGGGACCAGACAAGAAAAAAATTCTACATGGAACACACGTTGCTGGAATCGTTGCACAAAGTAGAAATAACAATATTGGAGGAGACGGAATCGCATCTAATGTTGAAATTCTAACCGTACGTGCTGTGCCTGACGGAGACGAATATGATAAAGATATCGCCTTAGGAATTCGCTATGCAGTTGATAATGGTGCTAAAGTAATTAACGGAAGTTTTGGTAAAAGTTTCTCACCACACAAACAATGGGTTTACGACGCAATTAAATATGCTGAAAAGAAAGATGTATTGATTGTTCATGCTGCTGGAAACGATGCTGAAGACATTGATAGTTATAACAACTATCCAAATGATTCAGATGACAAAGTAACTGAGTTCGCTGACAATATGATTACTATTGGAGCTTTAAACTTTGAATACAGCGATAAAGTAGTTGCTCGTTTTTCAAATATTGGAAAAGTGAACGTAGATGTTTTTGCCCCTGGAGTGAAAATTTATGCTACAACGCCGGAGAATACATATAAATATTTACAAGGAACGTCAATGGCATCGCCAAACGTTGCTGGAGTTGCGGCTTTAATCCGTTCGTATTATCCAAAATTAACAGCTGCTCAAGTAAAACATATTTTAATGGATTCTGGAGTAGCGATTACTACAAATGTTGTGGTAGGAGGAAATCCAAAAGATTCCCGTTCGTTTACTGCTTTGTCTAAATCAGGAAAAATAGTAAATGCATACAACGCAATTTTAATGGCTGATAAAATGTCAAAAAAATAAATTGAATCCTTATTAATCTAATGGAAGAACAATTGTTCTTCCATTTTTTATTTTAAAAAAATGAGAAAATTACTTTTACTTTCAATTGTTACATTCAATTTTGGGTCATTAATGGCGCAAAGCACTACCTATTGGCAGCAACATGTAGATTACAAAATGGAGGTTTCCATGGATGTGAAAAACTACCAATACAAAGGGAAGCAAGAATTGGTTTATACGAATAATTCATCGGATACCTTAAAAAAAGTCTATTACCATTTATTCAATAATGCGTTTCAACCTGGAAGCGAAATGGACGCGCGCTTACACAGCATTAAAGATCCTGATGGACGAATGGTAAATAAAGTGACCGTTGATGGCAAAGAGGTTAAAGTAAGCCGAATCGAAAGCTTAAAAGCCAATGAAATAGGCTATTTGAAAATCACAAATTTCAAGCAGGATGGTGTGGACGCTGTAGCAAAAACAGCAGGAACTATTCTAGAAGTGACTTTGGCTAAGCCTATTTTACCCAACACAAAAAGTACTTTTACACTTGATTTTGACGGACAAGTTCCTGTACAAATTCGTCGTTCTGGGAGAAATAATAATGAAGGGGTAGAGTTGTCTATGGCACAGTGGTATCCAAAAATAGCCGAATTTGATTTCGAAGGTTGGCATGCAGATCCGTATATCGCTAGAGAATTTCATGGTGTATGGGGAAATTTTGATGTGACAATTAACATCGATAAAGACTACACCTTAGGAGGGTCTGGCTATTTACAAAACCAAAACGAAATAGGACATGGATACCAAGATGAAGGTATAACTGTGGTTTATCCTAAAAAAACAAAAACATTGTCTTGGCATTTTATAGCGCCTATGGTACATGATTTTACCTGGGCTGCTGATAAGAACTATGTGCATGATGTAGTAAAAGGACCTAACGATGTGGCTTTGCATTTCTTGTACAAAAACTATCCTAAAACAGTAGAGAACTGGAAAAAACTTGAGCCAATGATGGTTAATGTAATGGATTTCTACAATAAGAACATTGGAAATTATCCCTACAAACAATATTCATTTATTCAAGGTGGTGACGGTGGAATGGAGTATGCGATGTGTACTTTAATGCTTGGAAACGGAACCCTAGAAGGAATTTACGGTACTGCAACTCATGAATTAGGACACTCTTGGTTCCAACATATTTTAGCTTCAAATGAGTCTAAACATCCTTGGATGGACGAGGGATTTACAACTTACGTAGAAGATTTAGCTACAAATGAGTTGTCAGATAAAAAAGTGAGCAATCCTTTTGCTGGTAATTATAGAGCTTATTATAGTCTGGTTAATTCAGGGAAAGAGCAGCCGCAATCAACTCATGGAGACCGTTACGAAGAAAATAGACCTTACAGTATCTCGTCTTATGTAAAAGGAAGTATCTTTTTGTCACAGTTGCGTTATGTAATTGGTGCCGATAAATTAGCGGAAACTATTAAAAGATACTACCACGATTTTAAATTCAAACATCCTACGCCTAACGATATTAAGAGGACGGCTGAACGTGTTTCGGGAGCTAATCTAGATTGGTATTTGGTAGATTGGACAGAGACAACCAACACTATTGATTACGGAATCAAAACCGTAACAGATACCGGAGACCAAACTACCGTAAGGCTTGAAAGAATAGGAAGAATGCCAATGCCGATTGACTTAGTAGTAGAATACACAGATGGAACTTCTGAAAGTTTTTATGTGCCGTTGCGTATGATGAATTTCGAAAAAGAAAATCCAAATCCAGCTGTAAAAAGAACGGTTTTAAACGACTGGACTTGGGCAGCATCGAATTATGATTTTATGATTTCTAAACCTAAAAGTACGATCAAGAAAATCACCATTGACCCAAGCGGATTAATGGCCGATGTGAAACAAGAAAACAATGTTTTTCAGCAATAAAAAACACTAATGAATATAAAATTCAACCAAGCCGATAGAACGATTGAGATTAAAGATGGTTTAAAAAGCCATCTTTTTCTAATGAAATTATTGATGATTGTTACGTTAACAAATTCGGTGCTGAATTTATCAGATGTGGTTACAAAAGCTGTTGGATATGCTACTATTATATGGCTTATTCTAGGAGTAGTTGCTGGCGGTTTTCTGTATCATTTTGTTTTTAAAAGATCCGGATTAGAAAAAATTCCAGTAGACCAAATTCAGGGGTTTAATGCGCGTGTTGCATCTGGACGGAAAAAGTATTACCTCAGTTTAAAAAACGGAAAAACCCGAGATTTACTCGAAGTGAAAACGGAAGATGAGGCCAAAATAGTAATTACCTTGTTTAAAAAGAATGGCATTTTAGTCTAAAAAAAAGAGTCGCAAATTGTATTTTTTGCGACTCTTTTTTTTGTTTCTATAGTGTGACTTAGCCCCGGTAGTAGCGGCATCCTTTACTTTTTTTCTTTAAAAAAGTAAAGATATAGCGTATGGCGGGTGGGATCGTTTTAAGAAGCGGGAGGTTCCTGCTCCTAAAAACGGCAATTGTTATTTTACTTTTCTAATTTTTTTAGATTCGCTAACATATCTACCGTCATCGTTTCTAAATCATATTGGTGTTTCCAATTCCAATCTTCTCTAGCTTGATGGTCATCAATACTAGCTGGCCAGCTGTCGGCAATTTTTTGACGAAAGTCCGGTTCGTAGGTAATCGTAAACTCAGGAATGTGTTTTTTGATTTCAGCCGCTATTTCAGTTGGTGTAAAACTCATGGCAGCCAAGTTGTAGGACGAATGAATTTTGATTTCCTCGGCGGGTGCTTGCATGATTTGAATGGTTGCTGCAATTGCATCTTCCATATACATCATGGGCATTTTGGTTTCCGAGGATAAAAAGCATTCGTATTTTTTATCTGCCAATGCCTTGTGAAAAATATCTACTGCATAATCTGTAGTACCACCACCTGGAGGCGACGACCAACTTATTAAACCCGGATAGCGGATGCTTCGTACATCTACTCCAAAGATATTATGGTAGTATTCGCACCATCTTTCGCCAGATTGTTTACTGATTCCGTAAACGGTTGAAGGCTCCATAATCGTGTATTGAGGTGTGTTTTCTTTGGGAGTTGTAGGTCCAAAAACGGCAATACTCGATGGCCAGAATATTTTTTTTATTTTTTTGGCTTTAGCCAAATTTAAAACGTGAAAAAGGGAGTTCATATTCAAATCCCAAGCAAAAGCAGGGTTTTTCTCGGCCGTAGCCGAAAGCAATGCGGCCATCAAATAGACATCGGTTATTTTATGCACCTCTACTAAGTGTTCTATTTGATTAAAATCCAAAGCATTTATTACTTCAAATGGACCCGAGTTTACAACGTCTATATTTAGTTTTCGGATGTCCGAAGCGATAACATTTTCAGTTCCGTATATTTTTCTCAGCGAAAGCGTTAACTCGGTACCAATTTGTCCACAAGCCCCAATAATCAATATTTTTGTACTCATTTTGATTGTGATTTAAAAAACAAAGATAACGTTTTCGTAAATAGATTAATCGACCTCAAGTGAGTTTGCCAATTGTACATATAAACACTTAAAATGATAATTTTTTAAAGGATGTTTTAGCATTTTTCGTGTTAAAAACGCACTGTTTTGCGCGGAATGGTTAATACAAATTTCAGGCGGTTATTTATAAATTTACTTTGTAACTTTGTGCTTTAATGCAATATCGATGAAATATAAAATAATAGCGGCCCTTTTTCTCGTACTCCTTCTTTCTTCCTGTAAAAACAACAATGAAAAAAGACTAGTAGAAAATGAAAAAGAAGCCAAAAAAAAGGAACTTATTTTTTCTGAAATCAATAAAGGTTGGGTTTTTTATGACGCACCTATTAATGATGCTTCAGAAGCTAGTGTGGCCTCTTGGAATGAATTCCGTCAATTCTTAGCGGAACTTGCTATTAAGCCCAAAAAGACGATTGGAGCATTTCAACAAAAATCAACAGCAATTTCGGCCAAAGCGATGGCTTTGAATAATAACGTTCCCTATCAATATAACAATCCACAAATTAAAAGTAGGATTTCAACTTTAATCACTAAGGTTCGAATGTTAGACTTATTTATTCATTTGGATAATATCCCAGAGAAGAAAGTAGTTCGTTTGATTGCTGAAATAAATATTGAATTGAGTTCATTGCAAAGGCAGATGGATAAAATTGTGGAAAAAGGTAAAATTCCTGTTGAAGAAGGAGAATCCGATTTAAAACAAATGATGGATCCATCACGAGCCATTCCAAGTCCCCTTGTTGACCCAAATACACCTCACGTTGAGTAAAAAAAATCTATATCACATATACGATAGTGCTCCTAAAACGAAACAAATCGTTGAACGCTTAGAAGAAAATAATGCAATAAAAATGCATCTTGCAGGACTGATGGGTTCTGCAGTTTCATTTACAGTTCAGGCCTTATTTAAAAAAGCAGAACTTCCTGTTTTAATTGTATTAAACAACAAAGAGGAAGCGGCTTATTATTTGAATGATCTAGAACAAATGGTTGGCGATAAAGACGTTCTGTTTTATCCAGGTTCGTATCGCCGTCCGTACCAAATTGAAGAAACAGATAATGCCAATGTTTTGCTACGCGCTGAGGTGCTGAACCGCATCAATTCTCGCAAAAAACCAGCGGTTATTGTCAGCTATCCGGAAGCTTTATTTGAGAAAGTCGTAACTCGTAGGGATTTAGATAAAAACACCTTAAAAGTTGCTGTTGGCGATAAAATATCCATTGATTTTATTAATGAGGTCTTATTCGAATATGAATTTAAAAGAGTTGATTTTATTACGGAACCCGGAGAATTTTCGGTTCGTGGTGGTATTGTCGATGTGTTTTCTTTTTCGAATGATAATCCCTACCGTATCGAGTTTTTTGGTAATGAAGTAGACAGCATTCGAAGTTTTGATGTGGGCACGCAATTGTCTATCGAAATTCAAAAAAAGATTACCATTATCCCAAATGTGGAGAATAAAGTATTTCAAGAAAACAGAGAAAGTTTCTTGGATTATATTTCTGAGAAAACGGTCATTTTTATCCAGAATGCCGAGGATTTATTTTCACAATTAGATAAGCAATTTGCAAAAGCCGAAGAAGCTTTCGAAAAATTATCCAAAGAAATTAAGCGCGCCACTCCTGAGCAATTATTTTTGAATCAAGCAGCTTTTATCAAGCGAGCGTTGGATTTTTCTATTGTTGAATTTGGTTCGAAGCCTGTTTTTCGAACAACGAAAACATTCGACTTTCACATTCAGCCGCAACCCTCGTTCAATAAACAGTTTGATTTGTTGCTGAATAACCTGAATGAAAATCATTTTAACGGCTACAAAAATTATTTATTTTGTTCAAGTGATGCCCAAGCCAAGCGATTTCATGATATTTTCGAAACTTTAGACGAAGCCAATTCTGAAGATATTCGAAAGCAATACAGCACCATCGTTTTGCCATTATACCAAGGTTTCATTGACGAGGAAAACCAAATTGCTTGTTATACGGATCATCAAATTTTTGAACGCTATCATAAATTTAGTATCAAAAACGGCTATTCGAAAAAGCAGAACATCACTTTAAAAGAATTGACGACTTTGTCCGTTGGGGATTATGTAACGCATATCGATCACGGAATAGGTCGTTTTGGAGGATTGCAAAAAATACAAGTGGAGGGAAAAACGCAGGAAACAATTAAACTGGTGTATGCCGATAATGATATTGTGTATGTGAGTATTCATTCGCTACACAAAATCTCAAAATATACTGGTAAAGACGGAACGCCACCTAAAATTTACAAATTAGGATCGAATGCTTGGAAAGTTTTAAAACAAAAAACCAAGGCGAGAGTCAAGCACATTGCTTTCAATTTGATTCAGTTGTATGCGAAACGAAGATTGGATAAAGGATTCCAGTTCGCACCGGATAGTTACTTGCAAAACGAATTAGAAAGTTCGTTTATTTACGAAGATACGCCGGATCAAACCAAATCTACCGCCGAAGTCAAAGCCGATATGGAAAGTGATCGCCCAATGGATCGCTTGGTGTGTGGAGATGTAGGTTTTGGAAAGACAGAGGTGGCAATTCGTGCGGCATTTAAAGCAGTGGATAACAGTAAACAGGTCGCAATTCTTGTTCCTACCACCATTCTAGCCTACCAGCACTATAGAACGTTTACCGAGCGTTTAAAAGACATGCCCGTTTCTATTGGCTATTTAAACCGTTTTAGAACCGCCAAGCAAAAAGCAGAAACCTTAAAGCAATTGGCCGAAGGAAAACTCGATATCGTCATTGGAACCCATCAATTAGTTAATAAAAATGTAGTAAAAAAAGATTTAGGCTTGTTAATTGTCGATGAGGAACAAAAATTTGGAGTCAACGTAAAAGACAAACTAAAAACAATAGCTGCCAATGTAGATACATTGACATTGACAGCAACGCCAATTCCGAGAACTTTACAATTTTCGTTAATGGCAGCACGTGATTTATCCGTAATTACCACGCCACCGCCCAACCGTTACCCTATTGAAACGAATGTGGTTGGCTTTAGCGAAGAGTTAATTCGGGATGCGATATCATATGAAATTCAGCGTAACGGTCAGGTTTTCTTTATCAATAATCGAATTGAAAACATTAAAGAAGTGGCTGGAATGATTCAGCGGTTGGTGCCCAATGCAAGAGTTGGAATTGGTCATGGCCAAATGGACGGTAAGAAACTCGAAGAATTGATGTTGGCTTTCATGAATGGAGAATTTGATGTTTTGGTTGCCACAACTATTATCGAAAGTGGATTAGATGTTCCTAATGCGAATACTATATTTATCAATAATGCGAATAATTTTGGGTTGTCTGACTTGCATCAAATGCGCGGTCGTGTAGGGCGTAGCAATAAAAAAGCGTTTTGTTATTTCATCTGTCCACCCTATTCAGCAATGACCGAAGATGCTAGAAAAAGAATTCAAGCACTAGAACAGTTCAGTGAACTAGGTAGCGGATTCAATATCGCCATGAAAGATTTAGAGATTCGTGGTGCAGGAGATTTGTTAGGTGGAGAACAATCTGGTTTTATCAATGAAATAGGATTTGATACCTATCAAAAAATCATGAACGAAGCCATTGAAGAATTAAAAGAAAACGAATTCAAAGAATTGTATCCTGTAGAGAATAATATTGAGACTAAAGAATACGTAAAAGACCTTCAAATCGACACCGACTTTGAACTCTTATTTTCAGATGAATACATCAATAA
>CAWURM010000117.1:0-17300 GCA_963924965.1 uncultured Flavobacterium sp. | reverse complement strand
AATTACCTTGATATGACAATCTTTAGCTTGAAGCATTTCTCTAGTTAAAATATCTGGTGCATCATTACCATGAAAATGACCCGTAATTACGATATCAGCCACTTTTGTAAATCGTTCAAAATTCCCCACATATTCTTTAGGATTGTTATAGAAATCTCTACAATTTAAAACCTGTCCATCGATGCGTTTATTATAATCTAACACGTCAATTTGTGTATAGACTGCTTGCGCATATTTTTTAGTCAAAAAATTATCCGTGGAAACCTCTGTGATTTTAATAGCATCGAGAATTTCTTTTATCCCTCCTCCTACTTTACCACTACCAGTTACTACGAATTTTATAGGTGGAAAAACGATACGTTTCAAATGTCGGATTAACTCCTCTTTACCGGAAAGCGTTTCGGCTTTGGGTAATTTGAATAATTCAAATTTAATACCAAAAGCACGTATACTATTATAAGCCCCTACAATTCCTGCATAACGCCCAAAACCTATTAACCTTCTATTATCCGCATCAACAATAGTCTCATGATCGTATAAGTTAATATTATGGCCAACGATGGCTTGCAACAATTTACGATTGTAAGGCTGCTTCTTGATAGTATGCGAAAAAAAGAAATAGGATTTATTAGGAATTAAAGCTTCAACTGGAACTTCTTTTACTCCAAATAAAACATCACAATCACTAACATCATCAGTAACTTCAATCCCTGCTTTTTTATATTCTTCATCTGAAAAAATTCTAATATCCGAACTTTCTACCTTTACAATTGCATTAGGATAAAGTTGTTTTAATTGGACTAACTCATTTGGAGAAAAAACAACTCTACGGTCCGGCGGACTTTTTCTTTCTTTTAAAATTCCGAATTTCATATCTTGATTATGATTTTGTATTATTATAACTAAAATAGATGTTATTGTTACAAATATAACAATTTAAACTATACTACGATTCCTTTTGTGCTAATTTTTAAAAAGTAAAATTCATTAAAAGCTGACTTACAAAACAATAGAAAACGCAACATAAAAACTTTAATAAAATACTGTTAACGTTTCCCAAAAAAATTAACTAAAGAGATTGATTCCATATATTTGCCTTTCTAGCAAAACAATAATGATTTTTACAAAAAAAGCAAATATACTACAAATACTCGTGCTCTTATTGGTTTTGAGTGGATGTAAAGAAAAGAATAAATCGGAATCAGATGACATAGTAAACACTCAAGAAGATTCTACTCTTGTATTAGATTCTGGTCCAAAACTTAGTGCAGAATATATTGAAACCAAAAAACGATCCATTCAACATTTTTACAATAAAACTTGGCCTCACAATAGCCTTAATGGTGGATTCCTTGTAGCCAAAAATGGCCAAATCATATTTGAAAAATACGAAGGAATTTCAAATTATAAAACCAAGGCAGAAATGACTAGCGAAACACCACTGCATATTGCATCAGTGAGTAAAGTTATAACAGCAACCGCCATTTTGAAATTAATAACTGCCAAAAAAATTACTTTAGATCAAAAAGTAACAACCATTTTAAAAACGTTTCCCTATCCAGATGTTACCATTAAAACGCTGTTAAACCATCGAACAGGAATGCGTAATTACGCTTATTTCACAGAAAAGAAAGGAATTTGGGATAGACATAAAATTCTAACTAATCAAGATATCTTAGATATCATGGCTACAAAAGACATTGATTTAGAATTTAGAACTGATAGTCGCTTTAGTTATTGTAATACCAATTATGCCATGTTGGCATTAGTAATTGAAAAAATTACTAAAAAGCCTTATCCAGTTGCTATGCAAGACCTTATTTTTAAACCCCTAAATATGAAAAACACCTATGTTTTTGATTATGAGAAAGACAAAGCAACAGCCACGCCTTCCTACAGAGGGAACTTTTCAATCATAAACATGGATTATCTCGATGCTATTTATGGAGATAAAAACATATACTCGACACCAAGGGATTTATTACAATTTGACAATGGTCGTAATTCTGTTAATTTCTTAGATCCAAAACTATTAAAACAAGCTTTTATAGGATACAGTAACGAACATAAAGGGACAAAAAATTATGGTTTAGGGATGCGAATGATCAACTGGCCAACGGGACAAAACTTTTATTTCCACAATGGGTGGTGGCATGGAAACACTTCAACCTATGCAACTTTACCCAAAGAAAAAGTGACCATTATCGCTTTATCTAATAAATTCAACCGAAGTACGTACAGAGTTCGCAATCTAGCTGCTCTTTTTGGAGATTATCCCTTCAAACTAGATGAGGACGAAAAAGGGGAATGATATTTGTACAATAAAAAAAGAGTTTCAAATGCAAATTCAATTAGAAAAGAATACATTTGCAAACTCAAAAATACTAGCAATAGTATAATAAAAAGGGGTCGACTGGTTTTGACAGCAAGTCGAATTGACAGGTAAGCACGTCGAGAACTGGGACAATTCTCGCTAATAAAAGGTCTCAAAACACTTACACGGCGAAGGAAACTACGCTCTTGCTGCATAATCTGAATTATAGTAAGATTAGCCTCGTCCTACCAGGTAGGAAAGCAGGATTCATCTCGAAAGCTTTGGTTTATAGCGGTCGATAAAGATGAATCGTAAATTTAAACCTAGATTTCCATAAGCTTCGGGTGGATTTCGAAATTAAGAAGATAAGTAAAGAGTGGTTGTTTCTGGCCTGCCTCTTTATCGAAAATCTAATCAGGAAATAAGCGTGTAGAAAGCTTCTTAGTTGCTTGTTTGGACCCGGGTTCGATTCCCGGCGACTCCACAAAAAAGCCTGTAAAAATTTAGTTTACAGGCTTTTTTTTATTCCATTTCACAACTTGGAAAATGTAAGATTGGAAAATTACACGAATTTGCAATAAAACACAGTTCATTTGCTTTTTTATGTAACCGTAACGCTGCAGCAATCATGTCTGGATTCCTAATAATTACTTTTGGATGAAGTCGAGCTTCCATAAAACGTCCACTACCATCTCCTGCAACTTCAAGTGTTGCCTCTGCTTCATCAGAATAGGAGATAATTTCTATTCCCTCTTTCTCGCAAACATATATATACGACATCATGTGACAAGATGAGATGCTACTCAGTAATAAATCTTCGGGATTGTATAATTTAGGATCCCCCTTAAAAGCTTTGGCTGCTGAAACATTTAAAATCGGCTTACCTTCAATTGCAATAGTATGGCTCTTAGTGTACACTTTTGAGCTAGAAATAGTTTGCTTTTTACTGGAGAACCAAGTAGCTTTTACTTTAAATAAATGTTGAAATCCCATCCTCGTTTTTTTTACTCAAAAGTAAACAAATCTACCTTTCCTATTAGCGTAACTTACGAGAGAACTACACTGTAACTTTGAATAATTAATTTTGTAGTTTTGTGCTTCTATAGTTGAAAATCCTGTGAAAAATAAACTACTCAATATACCACCAATACCTGCGGTACTATTTGCTATTATTAGCGTACAGTCTGGTGCAGCAATTGCTAAAACATTATTCCCGGTACTAGGCGCTGCCGCTACTGCATCGCTGCGGATAGGGATTTCGGCTATTTTATTATTGGTAGTTTACAGACCCAATCTATTCAAAATAACTCCAAAACAATGGAAAATTGTGATTCCCTACGGGTTATCGCTGGGCGCTATGAATTTAATTTTTTATCTCGCAATAGAACGAATCCCCATCGGGCTAGCTGTTACAATGGAATTTATTGGCCCATTAGTCGTAGCAGTTTTAGGCTCTAAACGATTACTTGATTACTTATGGGTTGTACTTGCAGCAGCTGGAATCTTTTTAATTGCTCCGTGGTCAGACAATGGCGTCGATCTTTTAGGTGTTGTTTTTGCATTATTAGCAGGAGCACTTTGGGCCGCATATATCGTTTTGGGAGGAAAAATTTCAAAAATAATGAAAGGTGGAGAAGCTGTTGCAACTGGAATGTTGTTTGCTTCTTTATTGATACTCCCTTTTGGCTTTTTAGGAAATGGATTAAATAGTCTTACTCCTACCTATCTTTATTTAGGTATCGCATTAGCCCTTCTATCCAGTGCCATCCCATTTACGTTAGAAATGAAAGCGCTTGGCCAACTGCCAGCTCGAACATTTAGTATATTAATGAGTCTGGAACCGGCCGCAGCATCCATTTGCGGTCTTATCTTTCTACAAGAACATCTTACTTTTAATGAAATTTTAGCCGTCATAGCAGTAGTTATTGCATCTGTTGGATCGACCATCACGTCTAGAAAAATTACTCCTAAAATCGATTAGCTGTTTGTTCTTCTAATTTTCGAATTACGTTAAGTGATAAAACTTATTTACTAAATAGCGAATTAATAAGAATAACAAGCTAGAAACAATCGCGACAGTAATTATAAAACTGAATAGATTTATTATGATATTAGGAATAAATTTGATTCGAGGATGGGTATAGTAAGGCTCACGATCTAATCTTTCGCGGATACTTTTTTTCACTATTTTAACTTTCTTTTTGATAAATAAATAATTTTAATTAATAGCTAACTTTACATTATTCCTTAAAGTTCTTATTCCATCCTAAAAATAATCAATTAATTTAAAACAAAGGAGTTAAGTGATAAAAACTTACATTTATCAAATGAAAAGTAAACTCCTACTGCTCTTATTTTTACTTCTTCCTCTTTTAAGTACTTCGCAAGAATATGTTGATTTGATCAACGTCATATATTGAGTATCCGGAAAAAGCGCTTTTGAAAATAGTCCCGAAAACACTACAATTTCAACTTTTCGAGCAACCACTTTGCTTCCTCTGGTTATCAATGATAATTTTACGATCCTTACAGGGGGCCGACTTTAATACTCAATCCCTGCAGCTTTTTCCCAATTCAACAGAAAATCATTTATATACAACTCGATTAAAATTAGGTTTGAACTTTAACAATTCTTCACATTGGAGTGCTACTTATATCTTACTTCCAAAATTAGCCTCAGATTATGAAAATATAACTACAAATGATTTTTATCTAGGAGGAGCAGTTGTTTTTAAATATAAAAAAAGACGAAATTTTAATTATCGCTTTGGTCTATACAGCAGCAAAGAAGCTTTTGGCTAGTATTTCTCACCTTTAATAGGCGTTTATTACAAAAGTCCGAACACTCTTTTTGAGTTGAATGTATCTTTCCCTGGAGATTTTGATGTCAATTATAGTTTTACTAAAAACACCAAAATAGGTATCGATTATTTTGGAAATTCGGAGAGTTTTAGACTATCGAAAGAGAACACAAATACAAATTATGTCCAAAACAATACGCTAGAATTCTCTACTTATTTCCAAAATAATTCATGGAATAAAAACCTATTATTACGCATAAAACTGGGACTTACAACTAATAATTATGAGGTTTATCCCGAAAATCAAAAAATTGATGTAGGCTTTTCTTCTTTACGTTTTGGAGACAATAGAACGCAAATAAATTCGAATTTATCCAACAGTCTATTTTTAAGAATTGAGGCTATATATCGTTTTTATATTGTGCCCAAACTGTAATTAGTTCATTTTTTATACATTGGAATTTGCGCCATAGCTCTTTCAGCGATGGCTGTGATTGACAGCGAAGGATTCACTCCAGGATTGGCAGAAATCATGGACCCATCGATTATTAACATATTGTCATATCCAAACACTTCATTGTTCTTATTAATTACTCCTTGAGAAGCATCCTTACCCATCACTGCTCCACCTAACACATGAGCAGTCGAGGGGATTCCAGCAATAGATTCTACTAGAAAAGACGTTGGTTTACCGCCAATTATTTTACTGTATTGCTTCGTTAACGCTATGGATGCTGGAATATCCGCCGTGGGCTTAGCTCCCGAACTTACAGCCGAAGACATGCCTCCAAAAAAATTATTCTTAAATTTTAAAGTGCTATCTACAGATTGCATAAAGAGCAAAACCGCTGTGCTTTTTGACCAGCTATTGACAAAATAAATTTTAAAATAACTTACTGGATTCTGCAGGAATTGTCGCGCCATAGAAAAGAAGCGCACGATACTATTTTTACCAGTAGACAGTGGTAAGTGAAGTAGTTTCCAAAACCCGGAACCTTCTCCATAGCGCACTATTTCTAAATGACTGTTTTCATCCGTGTGCAGTAAACTTCCTATTGCCACCCCTTTGGATAAGTTTTTAGCTGTATCTAAGGTAGAAACGCTAATAAGAGTTTCATTATTAGTTCGAATATCATCTCCCAATTTTTCGGATAGTAAGGGAAGTGATTTTGATTTTAATTTCAACAATAATTTCACGGTGCCTAAAACTCCTCCGGAGAAAACCACTCCTTTAGCAGTGTATTTCTTTTTGCCTTCAAAAAACGTAGTACTAGACTTAACGGTTATTGAATAACCTGTCGCTCCATTTTTTTTGTCAATTGGCGTGACATCCTGCACTTCCGTTTCGGCAAGAATCTCCACTCCATTATTTTGAGCTAAATACAAATAGTTTTTATCCAAAGTGTTCTTAGCATTATGACGGCAACCGGTCATACAACCACCACAAAAGGTGCAGCCAGATCGAGCTGGTCCTTTTCCTTCGAAATAAGGATCTTGAACTTCTTCTCCTTCTTTTCCAAAAAAAACAGCTACTTCTGGGTTTTCAAATTGATCCTCTCTACCCAGTTCCTTAGCCAGTTTTTTTAATACAATATCACCATCAAATAATTTTGGATTTCTAGAAGCACCAAGCATTTTTAGGGCTGTTTGATAAAATGGTTTCAGTTCAGTTTCCCAATCTTCAAGCGCACTCCAACTTCCTGATTTGTAAAAATTTGTTTTTGGAATAGGTAAGGTATTCGCGTACACTAAAGAGCCTCCGCCAACGCCTGTACCTGATATAATAACAACATGCCTAAAAATGCTCATTTTCATGATACCAAAAAATCGTAGGTAAGGCATCCACAACCATTTTCTGAGGTTCCAATTTGTTTTGGCAAAATCAGTATTAGAATACCATTTCCCTTTTTCAACAACTAGAACCTTATATCCTTTTTCAGAAAGGCGTAAGGCACTAACTGAACCGCCAAAGCCACTCCCTATAATAATGTAATCAAAATCGTGTTGCATGAGTTTCAAATGTATGCTGAAAAGTAAACAATAATATTGAATTTAGTATGCATACCTACTAAAATTTAGATTAGTATAATGGACCCCAATTAAAAAGACCCCACTGTCATATCAACAGTAGGGTCTTAAATATGATTTCCATAGACTATTTATTTATCTTCTAATTGATAATAAAATAGCTCTGGAGCTCCTACAACACCTGCTTCCATCATTATTTTTTTCTTAGCTTCGGAAGCTATGGCAGCTCTCGCTTTTTTCATGTCTGAAATCGCAAAGACCAATGTAACTTTATTGGGGTCATCAACACTACGAGCGATTCCTCTATCGACAAACCCTTCTTCCATTCTTTTTGCAGTACCTTCGGCATCATACACTTTAAGCCAAGCATCAAAATCTTTTACTTTATGAGTCACCATTAGACGGTCTTTGATATTTATTTTTGAATCGTCATTACGTACTACATTATAAAATGAAAATGTAGGGACGCCCATTACACCTGCTTTTTTCATTGCATCTTTCAAACTTGGCAGTCTACTAAATTCCATTGCTTTTTTTCTATCGTCCATTTTATCAATAACCATTATCATATTTTTGTCGTCCATTCCTCTACCAATTACAACATGAGTTATTCCGTAACTATGTCTAATTGAATCATGCGCATTATAGGCAATTAACCACTTATCATAATTAGCCACTTTGTGTTTAATTACAATTACATCAAAAGGGGAAAATACTGGAATTACGGATGTCGATGCAGTTTCATCCATTTTCGTTAGTTCTTCTACTTTTTCCGCTTTATTGTTTTTACATGAAAAGACACTTACCATAAAAACTAAAATAAAAACGAGCTTCAAAAATTTTCTAATGTGTTCCATAATCAATTTTTTTAAGTTGTTTATAACACATAAATATAATTAAAAAATACTGATAATCAGTTATTTATGTCTATATTTTACTATTAAAAGATACCGTAATAAAAAACTTACTGTAGTTAATTCGTATCCTAAAATCAAAAAAAAGCCTTCTCATTATCTAGATGAGAAGGCCAATTAAAAATTTATTAAAAGCTATTACAAAATATAGTCAGTAGTAATAAAATTAGACTGATCACTATTTAAGAGTGCTTGTAAAATTTCATTATTATATTCATTATCTTTTGATGCCACAAATGTTCTAATAGAGAAAGAACGTAAAGCATCATGAATACTTAATGTACCTACAGCTGAATCTTTACGACCTGTAAATGGATAAATATCTGGTCCTCTCTGGCACGAGCTGTTTAAATTGACGCGACACACTAAATTGACCAAAGTATCAATTAAAGGCGCAAGCGTTTTAATGTCTCTTCCAAACAAACTTACTTGCTGCCCATAATTAGACTCCGCCATATCATTTAATGGCTCTTGTATGTCTTTAAATGTCAAAACAGGTACTACAGGACCAAACTGCTCTTCATGATAGACACGCATATCTTTATTAATAGGAAATAATACTGCAGGGAAAATGTAGTTAGCAGAATGTTGACCTCCTTTTTCATTTATCACTTTTGCTCCTTTACTGGTTGCATCGTCAATTAATTCTTGAATATAGGCTGGTTTTTCTTTTTCAGGTAATGGCGTCAAAGAGACTCCTTTTTCCCAAGGATTACCAAATGGAAGCGCATCTACTTTAGCAGCAAATCGTTTATTAAACTCCTCAGCGATGGCTTCATGAACATACAATACTTTGAGTGCAGTACATCGTTGCCCATTGAAAGATAAAGAACCTGCGATACATTCTTGGATGGCCAAATCTAAGTCGGCATCTGGTAATATAATCGCTGGATTCTTGGCTTCAAGCCCTAAAATTAAACGCAATCTGTTTTTATTAGGATGTTGATCCTGCAAAGCAATTGCCGATTTACTGTTTCCAATTAAAGCCAAAACAGTTACTTTTCCTGAAGCCATAATAGGAGAAGCAACTTCTCTTCCTCTTCCATAGACAATATTAATTACGCCAGCCGGAAAACTATTTCTAAATGCTTCTAATAAAGGAGAAAGTAGTAATACACCATGTTTTGCTGGTTTAAATACTACTGTGTTCCCCATAATTAAAGCAGGAATCAGCAACGAAAAAGTCTCATTTAATGGATAATTATAAGGTCCAAGGCACAATACCACTCCAAGTGGTCCGCGACGTACCATGGCATTGACTCCTTGACTTTTTGTAAAACGGGCACTATTGCGGTCTAGTTGCTTATAGTCTTCAATGGTATCATAAATATACTCGACAGTTCTATCAAATTCTTTTTGAGAATCACCTAAGGTTTTGCCTATTTCCCACATCAAATATTTCACAACCTCGTCACGCGTGGTTTCCATCTGTTTTACAAAACGGGTCATGCATTTAATACGATCGGCAACTTTCATGGTAGGCCATAATCCTTGACCATTATTGTAAGCATCATCTGCAGCAGTAACAGCTTCTAAACCTTCCTTTTCTCCCATGAAGGGAATAGATCCTAATATGGTAGGAGCATATTCTTCGGTAGATGAAATAGTTGAAAAAACGGCAGAAGTTTGACCTTCCCACTTTTTCAACTCTCCATTTACTAAATACGAATCTTGATTGAGTAAATCTTTAATTTGAAATTCTTGTGGTATTAAATTCATCTTTTTGGTTTTTTGTTAATAGTGATTAAAAAAAGAGGCCAAGGCCTCTCTATAATTATTCTGGTGAAACGATATCGCCATTCCAGGCCAATATTCCACCTGTTAAATTAAAAGCATTTTCAATGCCCAGCTCATTCATTACTTCACAAGCCTTTGCACTTCTTGCGCCAGATCTACAGTAAACATAATAGTTTTTATTTTTGTCTAAGGCTTCAATTTCATTGATAAAAACTTGTCCTTGATGAATATCGATATTAATAGCGTTTTCTATGATCCCATCATTCCATTCATCTTCTGTTCTTACATCTAAAATTACTGCATTCTCATCATCTTGAAGCTGAGACACCCATTCTTGTTGTGTTAAATTCATCTTGCTCTTTTTTGTAAAAATACGATGTTTTTTACTAAGTAAAACCCCTACGAATATGAATTAAATTATATTTCAAGGAAAACGATTTCGCGACTATTTAATAATCAATGAATTAGACAATAAGCTAATAATTATTAAAAATAGCCTATGAAATCCATAGGTTAATTGCATTAACTGTATTTTCAATTGATACTAAAAATGTGCAATTAGACCTTTAAACTTCTATAATAGATCTCTAATAATTATGTACTTTTACAATATTGCAATTCAAGCTGATTAAAAAAAAAACAATGCACCACTCTCTAAAAAATACTTTCCCCTCTTTTTCAAATGAATTAATCCAAGAAATTGAAAGCAATGCTGTTCATCAATCTTATCAAGCGGGTGATGTCATTATGCGAACAGGACAGTACATCAATAACACCATTTTGTTGACTAAAGGACAGATTAAAATTTACCGCGAAGGAGAAAATGGTGGAGAATTTTTTATGTATTATTTACAACCGGGGCAAGCTTGTGCCGTTTCCATGATTTGTGCTACTAAAAGTCAAACCAGTCAAATTATGGCTAAAGCAGTCGAAGAGGTGGAGTTGATCATGATACCCCTTGCACTAATGGAAAAATGGATGATGGAACACCGCAGCTGGTATGAGTTTGTTATTTTTACCTATCGCACCCGTTTTGAAGAAGTACTGGAAGTAGTAGACAGCATCGCTTTTAGAGCTATGGATGAGCGCTTAGAATTCTATTTAAAAAGACATGCAGAGGCCTGTGGCTGCACAGATTTAAAGTTATCCCATCAAGAAATAGGCACTGAGCTTAACACTTCAAGAGAAGTTATTTCCCGATTACTCAAAAAAATGGAACAACGCGGCTTAGTTCGTTTGCATCGCAACCACATTGAACTTTTAAAGTAAAAAAGTTACTCAATGTGATAAATGTTACTGTTCTAGACAAAAATACATACCACCTTTGCCATAAAAATTTATAGATGGAAATAATTGGTTATTTAGCTTCAATAATAATAGGGCTTTCTTTAGGGTTAATCGGCGGTGGTGGATCCATACTTGCCGTGCCTATTTTAGTATATTTATTTCATGTACATCCTGAGCAGGCTACGAGTTATTCGTTATTTATTGTAGGAATGACCTCTATGATTGGTTCGTACAGCCATTATCAACTTGGTAATTTAAAAATCAAATCAGCTTTAGTATTTGCAGTTCCATCCATTCTTTCTTTATTATTTATACGAAAAATGGTACTGCATTTAATTCCTGAGACCCTTTTTTTTATTAATGAATTTGAGATTACGAAGAATTTATTAATCATGGTTGTTTTTGCTTTACTTATGATAGCAACATCTGTATCGATGATTAAAAAATCAAAACCACAATTAGAAACAGTAGAAATAAACTTTAAAATGCTTGCTATCATTGGTTTTTTAGTTGGACTGATTATCGGTTTTTTAGGCGCAGGCGGCGGTTTTTTGATTATTCCTGCTCTTTTATTTTTTGCTAATTTACCCATGAAACAGGCCGTTGGTACGTCCTTATTCATTATATTCATCAATTCCTTAATTGGTTTTGGCGGGGATTTACTAGGAGGTGTGCATCTTGATTTCTACCTACTTTTTATCATTTCAATAATGGCAATAATAGGTTTATTTATTGGCACACAATTATCTAAAAAAATTGACGGAGCTAAATTAAAACCTGCTTTCGGATGGTTTGTGCTGGTAATGGGAATTTACATCATTGCCAAAGAAATTATATTTAAATAAAAACAATTGAGTAACAATTGTCACCGTCAATTACAAACACAACAATTACCTTTGTATTACAAAAATTAAAAAATACTATCATGACAATAGAACAAATATATACAGGATGTTTAGCACAAGGAGCGTATTACATCACTTCAAATGGAGAGGCCGCAATCATTGACCCACTTCGTGAAGTACAACCGTACCTAGATAGACTAGAGAGAGATAATGTAAAATTGAAATATATTTTTGAAACCCATTTTCATGCTGATTTTGTTTCAGGGCATGTGGATTTAAGCAAAGAAACTGGAGCTCCTATTGTTTATGGTCCAACTGCAAAACCCGAATTTGAAGCTATTATTGCTACAGACGGACAAGAATTCACTATTGGAAATATCAAAATAAAAGCGCTGCACACTCCAGGACACACTATGGAAAGCACTACTTATTTGTTGATTGATGAAAACGGAAAGGATCATGCTATTTTCTCTGGCGACACCTTATTCATTGGTGATGTAGGTCGACCTGATTTAGCCCAAAAAGCGGCGCACATGACGCAAGAACAGTTAGCCGCTACCTTATATCACTCATTAAGAGACAAAGTAATGACATTAGCTGATGATGTTATTGTTTACCCTGCACATGGTGCTGGTAGTGCTTGCGGGAAAAACATGAGTAAAGAAACGGTAGGAACTATTGGGAACCAAAAAGAAACCAATTATGCTCTAAGAGCTAATATGACCGAAGCCGAATTCATACAAGAAGTAACGGATGGCTTATTGCCTCCTCCAGCTTATTTTGGAATGAACGTGGCGATGAACAAACAAGGTTATGAGAGTTTTGAAACCGTTTTGAATAACGGAATGAGAGCTATTGCAGTGAATGATTTTGAAGCTGTCGCCGAAGATAGTGGTGCACTGATTCTCGATACTCGTAAAAACGGTGTTTTTGCCAAAGGTTTTATTCCACAATCTATTAATATTGGAATTGAGGGTGATTTTGCTCCGTGGGTAGGTGCCTTAGTTGCTGATGTGAAACAACCAATCATTCTTATAACTGAAAAAGGCCAAGAAGAAGAATCGGTTACGCGTTTAAGTCGTGTTGGATTTGATAATTTAATTGGTCATTTAGAAGGTGGGTTTGAGGCTTGGACAAAAGCTGGAAAAGAAACTGATACCGTAAATAGAATTACTGCCGATGATTTTGCTCAAAAAGTAAAAATTGGCGAAAGCAAAGTAATCGATATTAGAAAAGAAACAGAATACGCGGCTGAACATGTAGATCAAGCTTACAGTAAGCCATTAGCAAATATTAATGACTGGGTTAAAGATATCGATCCTAAAGAACCATTCTTTCTTCATTGTGCAGGAGGATATCGTTCTATGATTGCAGCTTCCATTTTACAAGCTAGGGGATTTAGAAATTTTAGTGAAATTGAAGGTGGATTTAATGCTATTGCCAAAACAACTACTCCAAAAACAAATTTCGTTTGCCAAAGTAAAACATTATAATTTTCTACAAATAACTTGATTTTCAATTATTTATATTGTAATTTTATAATAAAGGAACCAATCATTTTACTACTTAAACTAGATTATTATGAAAAAAAACATGGGGCAAATCGATAAAATAATTCGAGGAACTATAGCTGCTATCATAGCGGTACTATACTTTACCAATGTAATTAGTGGAACATTAGCTATAATATTAGGTGTATTTGCCATCATCTTTTTAATTACCAGCTTTGTTAGCTTCTGTCCATTATATGCTCCATTTGGGATAAATACTAGAGAACAAAAACAATAGTAAAACAATCAATAGACTAATTTTGAATAGTATAATAAATAATACGAACGATTCCTGCTGCGTAGTCTCTTGTGACAAACCACTTGACCAAGCGTATTGGGATGCACAATATAAAGCAAAGACAACAGGATGGGATTTAGGTCAAGTATCTCCGCCACTTAAGGATTATATTGATACTCTCGAAAATAAAAATAGCAGTATCCTAATTCCAGGATGTGGTAATACCTATGAAGCCGAATATCTATTGCAAAAAGGTTTTACAAATATTACGGTGATAGACATAGCTCCAACAGTGGTTAAAGTCTTACAACAAAAATTTGCTCAAAACTCAAATATAAAAATTATTCAAGGGGACTTTTTTTTACATCAAGGATCCTATGATTTAATTTTAGAACAAACATTTTTCTGTGCCCTACCTCCAACTATGCGTCAAAAGTATGTTTGGAAAATGCATGAACTTTTAGCTAAAAATGGTATTCTAGCTGGATTATTGTTTAATAGAACATTTGAAGTAAGTCCTCCTTTTGGCGGAAATAAAGAAGAATATGAAATGCTTTTTAAAAATGCTTTTGAATTTTTAAAAATGGAGGTTTCTAAGAATTCAATTACACCAAGAGCTAATTCAGAGCTATTTATAGAATTAAAGAAAAACGATTTAGTTACCGTTTCACTTTATCACTTTGAAGGGATTACCTGTAGTGGTTGCATGAATACTGTTACATCGAAGTTTAAAGACTTAAACAAAGCATTAAATGCGAGTATGAACACTAATTTTACTGAAGTTTTATTAGTCAGTAAAAATGAAATTCCTTTACAGGAGCTACAAATCACGGTCTCATATGATGAAAAATATAAGATTCTAAAAATATGAAAAATGAAAAAATTACTCTTTACAAACTGGCACGCTATGCGCTGGATACGTCTTGTAATTGGTCTGTTTTTTACAATTCAAGCGTTTCAGTACCAAGAAATTTTTTACGGATTCATAGCTATATTTTTTTTACTACAAGCTATGTTTAACACCGGTTGCGCACTAAACGGGTGTCAAGTATCTTCATTTAAAAAAAGTAATAATGAACAGCAGCTTTGACCAAATCATAAATTCCGAAAAACCAATATTAGTTGATTTTTTTGCGACTTGGTGCGGGCCTTGCAAAGTCCTTGGACCAATTTTAAAAGAGGTTAAAGATCAATTAGGTGATGGTGTTTCTATCATCAAAATTGACGTGGACAAAAATCAGCCCCTAGCTGCAAAATATCAAGTGCGTGGTGTCCCTACAATGATTTTATTCCAAAATGGAAAACAATTATGGAGACAATCTGGAGTTTTACAAAAAAGTGATATCCTTAAAATTATATTAGAAAAGGGTAATCAGTGAAAAACGACCATAATAATCACTATTTTAGGGATTAGAATTGGTACAATTGTAGGGTCGCCTATTAAATTTTTATGGGTTGTGACTCTCAAACATTTGCAATACGTTCAACTTGCAAATTCTACTTTGTATTTTGGAGTAAAGAGTTGGCTTTTTTGGTAATACCTCAACAAATTTCTTTAGTATTGTTTTTTAAGATTTTGCCATAAATGGAGTAACCGTTTGGAGTTAAAAAAACGAGTTAACTGCTAGATAACTAACCATTAACTCGTTTCAATTTTACTGTCTTCTATTTATGCAACCATTTTAACAACATATTTTCTAAATCAGCAATAATTATGGGTTTAGACAAATAATCATCCATACCGGCTTCGAAACATTTTTCTCTTTCGCCAGTTAAAATTCCAGCCGTTACTGCAATAATTGGTGTTTTATTTGAGTCTTCCATTTTTCGAATTTCGTTTGTCGCTTCGTAACCATTTTTAATTGGCATTTGAACATCCATCAATACAACATCCGGTTTATGGAGCTTGTATTGTTCTATACCTTCATTTCCATCTTTCGCTTCAAATATCAAGCAATCGGGTAAAATTTTCTTCACTAGTGTTTTAGCTAAAAGCATATTAATTTTATTGTCTTCTACAATTAATATTTTTTTAGTACCTAAAATTTTTAAAGAAACAATTTCATCTTCATTAATTATACTCACTTCTTTGGATTCTTGTCTGTCTGCCGCATTAATTTTATCTAATTCTATTTCAAAAAAGAAATCGCTTCCTTCTCCAAACTTACTGTTCAATTGTAACTTACTATCCATTAAAGCAAGTAATTGATTAGAAATCGTCAGTCCTAATCCGGTTCCACCAAATTTTCTGCTAGTTGAATTATCTTCTTGTACAAAAGAGCTAAATATTTTTTCACTGTTATTTACTTTTATTCCAATTCCTGTATCTTTTACTGAAAAACGAATTAAACAGTTCTTTTCTGATGATGATAACGAAGAAATATCAAGTCGGATTTCTCCAAAATTAGTAAATTTCAATGCGTTGCTCAATAAATTAACCAATACTTGTTTTAATCGTACAGAATCGCCTTGAATGTATTCGGGCACATTTTCATCAATTCCTAAAAGTAATTTTATACCTTTTTGATCTGCTTGGTATTTAAATAAATCTATTACTTGATTTATTAATTTTAACAAATTTACCTCTTCGATATTCAGTTCTAATTTACCCGATTCAATTTTAGAAAAATCCAATACATCATTAACAATATGCATCAATGAAGTGGCTGATTCACTAACGGTCCCCATGTATTCTAATTGATTTTTCTCTAGATTTGTTTTCATCAACAACTGGGTAAATCCAATTATTCCATTAAGTGGAGTTCTAATTTCATGACTCATATTGGCTAAAAAATCAGTCTTCGCTTTATTGGCCGCTTCTGCTTGTTCTTTAGCTTGTACTAGTTCTTGCTCTAGTACTTTTTGTTCTGTTACATCTATGAAGCTTATAACTACTTCGAATAATTCTCCGTTTTCATCCATTTCCGGGAATCCATTGACTAAGAGCCACACTATATCCTTAGTTTTTGGTCGGTTGATACCTAGTCTATAATTTTTAATATCCTTTTTTGTTCTTAGAATTTTATTTAAAGGATGTTCTTCAATAGGCAATACAGTATTGTCTTCGCTTAAGTATTTCCAATTGGGATCAATTATTTTTTCGCCTTTTAATTGTTTCATACTCAGGCCTAACAGTTCCTTCGCTTTTTTATTGCAAACAATTAAGGAAGTGTCTGGGGCATAAACAACTATTCCAGCGTCTAGATTACTCATTAAACCGCGATATCGTTCTTCACTTTTCAATCTAGCATTATCAGATTGTTTCGCCTCAGTAATATCTCTAGATAAACAGATATAATGCAATTCATTATTCTCTCTTTCTTGCATGGGTGCAATTGAAAGTTCGAACCAATGAATCCCGGAAGGTAACTGCAATGAATATTGATGTCCTGAAGAAAAACCTTTTATAGAAGCTTCTATAATAGCTTCCTGACAAACGGTAGCAGCATCAAATGGTAAAACATCTGAAAACTTTTTATTTAAAAACAAGTTAGATGGCATGGTAAGTAAATCGTCCCTACGAGAATGATAGTTATAAATTCGACCTTCAATATCAACTTCAAATAATAAATCTGGAATGGCATCT
>CAWURM010000116.1:0-8106 GCA_963924965.1 uncultured Flavobacterium sp. | reverse complement strand
AAAATACTGCAAATTCAACCTAATGCAGATGGTAAAGTAACCGAAGAAGAGATTAAAGCCTTTATAAAAGAAGGTACCGAAGGTGGAGAAGTGCAAGAAATTGAGCAGGATATCGTGGAGCGCGTTTTTCATATTGGAGATAGAAAGATTAATTCCTTGATGACTCATAGAAAGTCAGTAGTTTTTTTACCATTGACTGCTAATAAAAGCGAAATTAAGGAATACATGTTGCAGGAATTGCATTCCATTTATCCCGTATATGGAAAAGATTATGATGACATTGTAGGTGTGGTGAATTTAAAGAATATTTTCGCTCATATAGACAAGGAATCAATTAATTTATCGGAAATCATGACCGATGCACCATTTATGATGGAACATACAACTGCGTACAAAGCGTTGGAGCAATTTAAAAAATCGGGTATACATTATGCTTTTGTGGCTGATGAATATGGCGTTTTTCAGGGCGTGATAACGTTGAATGATATTCTGGAAGCCTTAGTTGGGGATGCATCTGATTTTTATAAAGAAGATTTTAAATTAGTAGAAAGAGAAGATGGAACTTGGTTAGTGGATGGACATTATTCACTACATGATTTTCTTACTTACTTTGAATTAGATGATTTGATAAATGATTATGAAGTGACCACGGTTAGCGGATTAATCATGACTGAACTTTCGCACATTCCAAAACAGGGTGAAAAACTGGTTTGGCATAGATTTGAAATGGAAGTCATAGATATGGATGGAATTAAGATTGATAAGGTAATGGTGAAATCATTACGATAGTAAATAGATTAGTCTATTTTAAAAGTACTTTATAGGTGCTGAATTTGGAATACTAAAGTAAATGACAGAAGATTTGAACTTTAAAGGAAGACAGCAATGCCTTTTTTTTGTTTAAATCAATGTCGAAGTAAAAGAAAAGAGTTATGACTGAAGGGAACTTCGTAGATTACGTAAAAATATTTGTTTCTTCTGGTAAAGGAGGAAAAGGATCTACGCACTTGCATAGAGAAAAATTTATTGAAAAAGGTGGGCCTGACGGTGGAGATGGTGGACGTGGTGGACACGTATTTTTAGTAGGAAACAAAGGACTATGGACTTTGTTTCACCTGAAATTTGCAAGACATATCAAAGCTGGTAATGGTGGTGACGGTAGTGGTGATAGAAGTACTGGTGCGGATGGAGACGATAAATTTATTGAAGTTCCATTAGGAACAGTAGTGAAAGATAAAGAAACGGGTGAAATCTTATTTGAAATTACAGAAGACGGAGAAAAACAAGTACTGTCTCGAGGAGGTAAAGGTGGATTAGGTAACTGGCACTTTAGAAGTTCTACAAATCAAACTCCTCGTTATTCACAACCAGGATTACCTGGAGTTGAAATGGATGTGATCCTTGAACTTAAAGTTCTGGCCGATGTAGGATTAGTTGGTTTTCCTAATGCGGGGAAATCGACATTATTGTCTGTTTTGACATCTGCAAAACCTAAGATTGCCGATTATCCTTTTACAACCTTAAAACCAAATCTTGGGATTGTAGCGTATAGAGATTTTCAGTCATTTGTAATTGCTGATATTCCTGGAATTATTGAAGGAGCTGCTGAAGGAAAAGGATTAGGACATTATTTCTTACGTCATATTGAACGTAATTCAACCTTGTTGTTTCTAGTTCCTGTGGATACACCAGACATCAAAGGAGAATATGATATTCTTGTAAATGAATTGACAAAATACAATCCTGAAATGCTAGATAAAGAGCGTTTACTAGTAATTTCTAAATGTGATATGCTAGATGACGAATTGAAAGCAGAGCTTAAAACGGAACTTGACGTCTCATTTAAAGACGTGCCTTATATGTTTATTTCGTCTGTTGCTCAACAAGGATTAACAGAGTTGAAAGACAAACTATGGAAAATGTTGAATGACTAAATAGTCTTTTGTAAAAATAAAAAAACCACTGTAGGGCTTATGCTTTACAGTGGTTTTTTATTTTAAGTCTTTTAGTTGCTCCTAAATAGGGAGTAAATGACCCAAGCTGGACCAATAAGTAAAAACTGTAAATCCTTTATAAAAGATGGTTTTTTACCTTCGATTTTATGGCCATAAAACTGCCCGATCCATCCAATAGTAAATAAGGCAATTGAAAACCATAATAATGGAAATGTTCGCGAGATAATATAGTTGCCTACTAAGCACAATGCAGTAAATAGCAGCATTTTTAATCCCATTGCTGTAGATAGTCTAAAATAGAAAAGCAATACAAAGATTAAAATAACAAAAGCCCAATTTGCAAGAACGGGATGCAGAGCCGATAATGGTTCTAAAAGTGTATTGGGAATACTCATAATTAATCCTACAACGGAGAAAAAAATTAAAGGAACGCAGATGTAATGAATTTTTTTGTTCGTCAAATTTTTATGGCTTACGCTGTATTCTTCAAACCATTGGTCTAATGTTTTCATATTTTGTTTTTTACTATCAAGTGCTAATGTAATAAAAAAATATAAAATTGCCATCTGGAGCATTTGCAGTCAAAGTGGTTAAAGGTTTTAGTAGTATCGCCTCTTTTAATAAATTAGTACGAGAAAGAAAGCAGTACAGATTTTGAAACCTACTGAATAGAGCAGTTTTTTAAATAAAAAGCAATGAAGTTTCATTCCAATTAGTAATCATTTTGAACGTTTAGGACTAGCTATTATTTTTAATAGTATTTGTACTTTTTATGTTAGCCAAAAGTCTTTTTATTCCTTTAAAATTTCCTTATTTTTGAAAAATGAAATACATTTTAATATTCATTTTGTTTTTTCCGTTGGTAGTTTTTGCTCAATCTAATTTTGATAGAGGGCAAGATTTGTTTGAGGCAGGCAAATTGGACCAGGCCGAGCGTGTTTTTGAAAGTATTTTGAAAACCGATTCGTCGAATTTAAAAACTATAGAATATTTAGGGGATATAGCTGGGCAAAATAAGTCATGGGATAAAGCAATACATTTTTATGAAAAATTAAAAGTTTTAAAGCCAGCTGAAGCCAATTACCATTACAAATATGGAGGTGCTCTAGGAATGAAAGCGTTGGAAGTGAATAAATTTAAAGCGCTGGGGATGATCGATGAGATTAAACAGTCATTCGAAAAAGCAATTCAGTTAAATCCTAAACATATTGAAGCAAGATGGGCTCTGATAGAATTGTACATCAAATTACCTGGAATCGTGGGGGGAAGTGAATCAAAGGCAATTCACTATTCGAATGAGTTGTTGAAGATATCTCCTGTCGATGGTTATATGTCGAGAGGGCATATTGAAGAGTATTTTAAAAGATACACAAGAGCTGAACAACAATATAAAAAGGCCATTGCGGTAAGTAATTCGGTGAAAAGTTATCAAATGCTTGCCAATTTGTACAAAAACAAAATGAAAGAACCTGCTAAAGCGGAGTCGGTTTTACAATCGATAAAAAAATTAAATTCAACATCTAATAAAAATATATGAGAACTCACTTTATCGCTATCGGTGGTAGCGCTATGCATAATTTGGCTTTAGCATTACATAATAAAGGGTATCAAGTGACGGGTAGTGATGATGCTATATTTGAGCCATCCAAATCTCGTTTAGATAAAAAAGGAATTTTACCGGCTGAGCTAGGTTGGTTTCCTGAAAAAATCACGCAAGATGTAGAAGCAGTAATTCTTGGAATGCACGCTAAAGCAGATAATCCAGAGTTATTAAAAGCACAGGAATTGGGACTTAAGATTTATTCTTACCCTGAGTTTTTATATGAACAATCCAAAGATAAAACCCGAGTGGTTATTGGGGGGTCGCATGGTAAAACGACCATTACTTCTATGATTTTGCATGTAATGCATTACCACGATATAGCGGTCGATTATATGGTGGGAGCACAGTTAGAAGGTTTTGATACCATGGTGCATTTAACAGAGGAGAATGATTTTATTGTTCTAGAAGGAGATGAATATTTATCATCACCTATCGATAGAAGACCAAAATTTCATTTGTACCAACCCAATATTGCATTAATATCAGGGATTGCTTGGGATCATATTAATGTGTTTCCAACTTATGAAAACTATGTAGAGCAGTTTGAAATTTTTATTGGCAAGATTACTAATGGAGGAATATTAGTTTATAATGAAGACGACGCTGAGGTAAAAAGAGTGGCCGAGAATGCCGCAAACCCCATCAGGAAATTAGCATATTCAACTCCCAATTATAAAGTTGAAAATGGAATAACGTTGTTAGAAACACCTGAAGGCGATATGCCAATTGAGGTTTTTGGCGGACATAATTTAAATAATTTGGCAGGAGCCAAATGGATTTGCCAAAATATGGGGGTTGATGAAGCCGATTTTTATGAGGCAATCGCTAGTTTTAAAGGTGCTTCAAAACGTTTAGAGAAAATCGCTGAAAGTAAGACTTCAGTGGCCTATAAAGATTTTGCACATTCACCAAGTAAAGTAGCTGCAACAACAAAAGCAGTAAAGGAACAATATCCAGAAAGAACTTTGGTGGCTTGCTTAGAATTGCATACTTACAGTAGTTTGAATGCTGAGTTTTTGAAGGAATACGAAGGCGCTCTTGAATATGCGGATGTTGCGGTGGTATTTTATTCCCCAGATGCAGTAAAAATTAAGCAACTAGAAGAAGTTACTTATGAGCAAATTGCAAATGCTTTTAATAGAAAAGATTTAATCATTTATACGAATCCACTAGAGTTTAAAGACTATCTTTTTGGATTAAATTTTAATAACTCCGCTTTATTACTCATGAGTTCAGGAAATTACGGAGGTTTGAATTTTGATGAAGTTAAAAAGATAATTGAGTAATTCTAAGCATGGAACATCAAATTAAGATCGTAAAGACAACAAGTGAGAATAGCGATTTTGTTGCCTTGGTAAAAGATTTAGATACTAGTTTATGGGCGACATATCCCGAGTTGAAATCAGATTATTGGGGTAATAATATTATTGAATTCAATCCAAATGTCCTAGTTGTGTATGTTGATAATGTGGCTGTTGCTTGTTCTTGTTTTAAGAAATACGATACGCATACAATTGAAATAAAACGTATGTTTGTTTCTCCTGAGGCACGAGGAAAAAGATTAGCGCAAAGGATGTTGCAAGAATTAGAGTCATGGGCAGCGGAGCTTGGCTTTTCAATTGCAATATTAGAAACGCTTTACAAGCAGGAAGCAGCTATAGGGATGTATCAAAAAGCGGGTTATAGTATTACAGCTAATTATGAGCCATATGTAGGCTTGAAAAATAGTATTTGCATGAAAAAAAGCATCTAAACTCAAATTGTATTTGTGGCTATAAAAGATCTTGCAGTAGTATTTAGGATCAATTTTAAAATTTAATTGTGGAACAAACTAATTTTCCGATAACCCATTGGTCCGAAGACGATAAGCCTCGTGAGAAGTTGATGCTCAAAGGCAAAAGTGCGCTAAGTGATGCCGAATTGATAGCGATATTGATTGGTTCAGGAAGTAGAAATGAGTCGGCAGTAGAGTTGAGTAAACGCATTTTAAATAGTGTAAATAACAATCTGAATGCTTTAGGCAAGATGTCTATTTCACAATTGACTACATTTAAGGGGATAGGCGAAGCCAAAGCCATATCGATTATTGCTGCGCTTGAGCTGGGGAGACGCAGAAGGGCAGAGGATGCAGTAGAACTTATAAAAATCAGTTCGAGTAAAGCTATTTTTGAATTAATGCAGCCTATAATAGGAGAGTTGCCTCATGAAGAATTTTGGATTGTGTATCTTAATAATTCGAATAAGGTGATTTCTAAATCGCAATTGAGTAAAGGAGGAATAACTGGGACTTTAGTTGATGTGAGATTGGTATTTAAAAATGCACTGGAAATTGGTGCGACTGGTTTGATATTGTGTCACAATCATCCATCAGGAACTTTAATTCCTAGTGAAGCGGATAAGCAAATTACAAAGAAATTAAAAATAGCAGGTGATAGCCTTGAAATAAAAGTATTAGATCATTTAATTGTGACAGAAACAAGCTATTATAGTTTTGTAGACGAAGGAATTTTTTAATAAAAACAGTAAAATGAAAATTGAGAATATAAAAGACGTTTTTTTTGATTTAGATCACACCCTTTGGGATTTTGATAAAAATTCGGAAATTACTTTTGAAAATATATTTAAAAGAAACCATCCAACAGTTGAAATTAAGTCATTTATTGGTAAGTATGTTCCTATCAACCAAGCCTGTTGGAAACTATATCAATATGACAAAATAACACATCAAGAATTGCGCTACAACAGATTAAAGCAATCCTTTGATGCTTTGAATTATTCAATTTCTGATCAGGAAATTGATCATATAGCCGATGAATATATCGAGTTTTTACCGGACAACAATCATCTTTTTGATGGGACTTTTGAAATTTTAGATTACCTAAATGACAAATACAACCTCCATATTATAACGAATGGTTTTGCCGATGTTCAATTTAGAAAAATTAGTAATTCTAATCTAACGGGCTATTTCAATACCATTACGAATTCAGAAATGGCAGGTGTTAAAAAACCAAATCCCATTATTTTTGAATATGCTTTAGATTTGGCTAAAGCCAAAAAAGAACATAGCATAATGATTGGGGATTCATTAGATGCGGATGTTTTAGGTGCATTAGATAGCGGTTTGGACGCCATCTTTTTTAATGAAGCATTACATCCGGTTGAAGGACATATTAAACATATTAATCATTTATTAGAAATTAAAAAATATTTATAAATTATGAAAAAACGAGTGCTTTTATTGATGTTGTTAATTTCTTATTTTGGGTATTCCCAATCCATCACTGATTATAAATATGTAATTATACCTTTAAAGTTTGATTTTTTAAAGAGCGACAATCAATATCGATTGGCTACTTTATCTAAATATGACCTTACCAAAGCAGGTTTTGTTGCCTTCTATGAAAATGAACCACTTCCTGCTGAAATGACGCAAAGATGTGACTTACTGTATTTTGATGTTATCAAAGAAAAATCTTTCTTAACTACAAAATTACATGTGCTGTTTAAGGACTGTTTTGGTAAAACAGTTTATGAATCAGAGACCGGAACTAGTAAGGAGAAAGACTATTCATTGGCCTACACTGAAGCTTTAAATAAAGCTTTTGTATCAATTGATGCCTTGAATTATAAATACCTGGGAAGTACTGCTAAAAAGGAAAGTGATCCAAGTTCAACTGCGCCTGTAGCTGTTGTGAATACAGTGAAGGAAGTAGTAAAAGCGCCAGAAAAAATGGTAGCTGAGGTGGTAAAAAAAGAAGTAGCAGAGGCGGATGTTTATTTGTACGCACAACCTGTTGCTAACGGATTTCAACTAGTGGATACCACTCCAAAAGTAGTGATGAAAGTATTTAGGACTTCAAATGCGAATTGTTTTATCGCGGATAAAGAGGGTATTAATGGTGTTTTGGTTGCTAAAGAAGGACTTTGGTTTTTTGAATATTATAAAAATGACAAATTGATGTCAGAGAAAGTAGCGGTTAAGTTTTAATTAGCGTTTAAAGTTTAAAAAAAAGGGAGATTATTCAATTGAGTAATCTCCTTTTCTTTAATAATCATATTTGTTTTTCCAACGGTTTTTCAAGAATTCCCGTGTCGTATTTTCTCTTGAGTTATTCCCGGGAATATAAATGGCTTTATTACTTAGCTCGTTCGGTAGAAATTCTTGGTCGGCAAAATTATTAGCATAATCATGTGAATATTTGTATTCCTCACCGTATCCCAATTCTTTCATTAGTTTTGTTGGCGCATTTCGTAAATGGATCGGTACTGATAGGTCACCAGTTTGTTTTACTAATTGCTGTGCTGTTCCAATGGCTAAGTAAGATGCATTGCTTTTTGGAGAAGTTGCCAAATAAATGGCACATTGACTCAAAATAATTCTACTCTCCGGATAGCCAATAGTGGTTACCGCTTGAAAAGTATTGTTGGCCATAATAAAAGCAGTGGGATTTGCATTTCCAATATCTTCACTCGATAAAATCAGCATTCTTCTTGCTATAAATTTCACATCTTCGCCACCTTCAATCATTCTAGCCAGCCAGTAAA
>CAWURM010000115.1:0-7563 GCA_963924965.1 uncultured Flavobacterium sp. | reverse complement strand
TTTAGAAGCATCTCTACAAATAGTTCTAAAATTAGCAATATTTTTTCCAACGTAATTAATAGAATAACCCTTCTTAGCCATCCATTTTTTATAATTTTCCAAGAATTGTAAATTAATTTCTTTAATCAAAATTTTTTTACTTTTTAAGACCTCAACTTCGTATTTTATTATAGTATTTTTGAATAATTTCAAATTTTGTATTCTACCTTTACTCAGACCAAGTTCTTTTTTTTGATTTTGTTTATATGGAGAATCGTCAATATACTTTTGAATATAGTTTGTAAATACATCTAATTCAACTAGTGGAATTTTATTATTAAATGTATCTATTTGCAACTGCAACCATTCTCCTGACACTTCCTCTCCCTTTAATACGGAAGAATTATAAGCATCAAATATATAGAGAGCTAATCTATTCAATGTAGAATTTAAATTTTTTAATTCTGGAGATTTTTGAATTGGCTGACTATTAGATAAACTCCAATCTTTAGCATTAATTACCAGTCCTGATTTTCGTTTAAATACTTTCCCACGACTAATGGAAAATTGAATATAAATATTTGCATTAACACCCTTACTTTGAATTAAATTCTTAACTGTCGCCATTAATAAATTTTTATTCAAATATAATAATAAAAACTAATTCTAGTTAACTATTAGTTAACCAATAGGCAATTAAAAGCAATCTGAATAAATTAAAATACAATGTATTACTTACTTTTATTGATAATTTTAATTAAAATATTTGAATTGAATTGCATTTAATTCTAGGGTTTTGTCTCCACCGTGGTCACGAATAAAAAGAAATGCTTCAAAAATAATCAAGCTTGCTTGAAATTATTTTTGAAGCATTTTTGTTTTCAAAGCGGAACTTTATTAGGAATGAAGAAGTCGATCCAATACTGTTTTTTACGTATTCTGCTGCTCATCCACTCCGATGTTAATTAGCCGCGTTGAAAACGCTACGATTTGTTTCATAATTTAAGTAGGTACTCGCCGCAGGCAAGCACTAGGATACGGGGTCAAACGAGGACGAGAGGGAGTGTATTTTTTCAAATTCTTCTATAATATCTAAAACATCCGATTCTGTCATTCCATCAAATGGATGATACCTTTTATATATTTCAATTTCATCAAAATATATTTTAAATACTTCAGTACTTGCTAATCTACTTGTTTTTTCTTCTTTAAAAGAATAAGTAATCCTACTCTTTGGATAAGTAGTTATTCTTTTTACAACTAAATATTTCAAATATGTAAGTGTAACCACATCTTCTTCATTGTTTAATATGATTTCTAATCTAATTAAAATCTTATTTGTAAATAAAAATACAGCAAAAATGCAAATAGGAAATACTATAAAAAAAGCATTAAAACCAAGAATTAAGTATATTAAGAATTCAGCCAATAAATAAAACTTTAAAAAAAGTAAGACTGATTTACTAATAAAGTTTAAAAAATTTTGCTCAAAAATTAGTAAATGTTTCATTCTAATTATTTAAATTTTTCTTAGTATCAACTATCCCTTGCCAAAGAGAATTAGTATCCATAGCGGCATCTACAGCTCCCAATACTGTATTCGTTGTTTTACCTAAAGTACTATAATTTGCGGGATTCATCGCATCTAAAAACCCTTTTGTATTCGAACCTGAAAGAGTACCAGGTATAAATGCTGAGAATCCTTCTATGTAGGGAGCATACTCACTCCCTTTTTGTCCTGCTATAAGTCCAGGTACAGTACTATAATCATGAAGAACATCACTTGGTTTTTCATTAAATGAATCAGCCATTTGGTCTATCCCATCTGGTGCTCGTCTGCGACGAGTGCCTACCTTCTCTTGAAAACTAAACAAAGCGTTTGCAACGCGGACCCCATCTAGTGCTCGTCTGCGACGAGTAACCACCTTCTTTTGAAAACTAAATAAAGCGTTTGCAACGCGGATCAAGGAGAAAGCTCTCATTGACCTTGCACTTAAAAACAAAAAAAGATGTAAGTAGCCAACCAACTTCTTACATCTTTTTTTCACTAATCAACACTTTTAAAAATTTCCACTAACCTTAGTAAGAAGACCAACCAAAATTAAAACCCCAGAAATACTGGCAATTACAACAAAGAAAGTTCCAATATATAAGAACAAGGTATTACTAGTATTCGTTCTATTTATGGATTTACTACTCTTCATTGTCAATTAATTACGTTCTTTTCAAGAATTTCTCTTTCACAAAGTAAAACAATACTTTCACCATCCACAATACCAACTTTTAGTGATTTTTCAGTTCTTTTTTAAATAAATAAAAAGCTTAGTAGTGAAAAATAAATTTTGAAATAAAAAAAAGCTTAAATTGGATGTTTGTAAACTAAATTGTGAAGCAGCATGATTACACTCCAAATCAACGGACAAAAACACCAAATCGATGTCGATCCAGAAATGCCGTTACTATGGGCTATCAGAGATATTATTGGCTTAACGGGTACTAAATTTGGTTGCGGCATAGGTGCTTGTGGCTCTTGTAAAGTATTAGTTGACGATACTGCCACCTTCTCCTGTTTGACGCCGGTTTCTGTCGCCGAAGGAAAAGAAATAACCACTATTGAAGGAACGCAGGAAAACTTACAATTGTTACAAAAATCATGGTCGGAATTCAATGTCCCACAATGCGGCTATTGTCAACCGGGTCAATTAATTACTGCTACTTCTCTATTGAATGCCAATGAAAACCCCACAGACAAAGATATTGATGATGCTATGAGTGGGAATATTTGTCGTTGTGGCACCTATCAGCGTATTAAAAAAGCCATTCACCATACTGTTGCACTTAAAAAAAATCCAAACCATGAGTGATATTCATAACATGAGCCGAAGAAGCTTTGTCAAAAACATCGGTTTAGCATCTGGAGGATTGATTTTAGCGGGCAGTACTTACTGGTATTTCGATAAAAAAAATCCTGAAAACACCATTGCATTTAACCCAAATTTGTTTGTTCAATTGAATTCGGATGGAAGTTTGATTTTAATTGCTTCTCGATCTGAAATGGGCAATGGAGTACGTACTTCTTTGACCTCCGTCATCGCTGATGAAATGGATGCCGACTGGACTAGAGTAACCGTAAAGCAAGCAGTAGGCGATGTAAAATACGGCGATCAAAACACGGATGGTTCTAAAAGCATCTTGTATCTGTATGAAACCATGCGAAAAATGGGAGCCACAGTACGTGCGATGCTTATTACCGCCGCAGCTAAAAAATGGCAAGTTCCTGAAGAAGAATGTACTGCCGAAAATCACTTTATCATTCACACTAGTGGTAAAAAAATAGAATTTGGAGCACTAGTTGAATCTGCAAAAACACTCAAAGTACCTGAAACAGTAGTGTATAAAAATCCAAATGACTTTAAATACATTGGTAAACATTTAAAAAGTATTGACATCAATGAATATGTGAATGGAAGTGCCGTTTTTGGATTAGACAAACGGTTACCTAATATGAAATTTGTTGCCATTGCCAGATGTCCTGTAACGTTTGGTACCGTTAAATCATTCGACAAAACCGCCGCAATGAAAATTCGTGGTGTCGAAGCTGTAATTGAAATCCCTAGAGTTGAAAAACCGTTTGGACCTCTTGGTGGTGTAGCTGTAATTGCTACAAATACTTGGGCGGCATTCAAAGGAAAAGCAGCATTAGAGATCGAATGGAATTATGGTGATAATGAAAGCTATGATTCGGAACGATACATGAATCAAATTACCGAAAACGTCCATAAACCAGGAAAAGTAGCTAAAGATATTGGAAATGTAACCAAAGGCTTCGATGAAGCGCATACCACCATCGAAAGTACTTTTCAACTACCCCATTTGGTGCACACTCCCATGGAAGTACCTAATGCAGTGGCCTGGGTTCAGGGTGACAGTTGCGAAGTTTGGGCGCCAACACAAGATCCACAAACTGCGCGGAATGAAGTAGTCGATTATTTGAAAACAACGCTGGATAAAGTGACTTTAAACGTTACCTTTTTAGGAGGCGGATTTGGTCGAAAATCCAAACCAGACTATGTGGTTGAAGCTGTGATGGTTTCAAAAATGATAAAAGCTCCCATACAGGTAATTTGGACCCGAGAAGATGATGTTAAACATGGCTATTACCATACGGTAAGTGCACAATACATGAAAGCATCATTAGATAGTCAAGGAAATGTCACCAGCTGGTTGCATCGCTTTGCTCTCCCTTCCATCATGTCTACCTTTTCTCCCGGAACTGATTTCGCAGCCGATTGGGAAATATCCAGCGCAGCAGATATTCCTTATGCTATTAAAAATTTAAAAGTCGAAGTAGGACAAGCACCCGCTCATGTACGAATTGGCTGGATGCGGTCGGTAATCAATATTCCGCACGGTTTCTCGGTAAATGTATTTGCTGACGAATTGGCTTTTGCAGCTAAGAAAGATCCCCTTGAATTTCGTTTGAATCTCATAGGCCCTGACCGAATTGAAGACACGAAAGACCCAATAAAATACAACACCACCCGACTTAAAAATGTTTTAAAAGTAGCCGCAAAAAATGCCAATTGGGGCAAACCCTTACCCGAAGGTCATGCTTATGGTATTGCAGTTCAATATAGTTTTTATAGTTATGTAGCCTCTGTGGTTGAAGTGTCTATGGTCAATAATAAAGTAAAAGTGCATAACGTTTATACTGCAATAGATTGTGGCACCGTAATCAATAAAAACACGGTTCAAGCTCAAATGGAAGGCGCGGCTATCTTTGGAATGTCATTGACTTTTTACGGAAAAATTACGGCCAAAAACGGAGCAATTGAACAAAATAGTTTCAATGATTACAAAATGATTCGCATGAATGAAACTCCTAATGTACATGTGGAAATTGTAGAGAGTACGGAAAATCCAACGGGTGTGGGTGAACCGGGTGTACCCGTAATTGCACCTGCCATCATCAATGCGATTTTTAAGCTTACGGGGAAACGTTATTACAATTTACCTTTGAGTGATTATGATATTGTATAATCCTATTTCATTCCTTTACCCTAAGCTCCATTTGAACGAATACCTATTTTAATGAATAACTGGATTGAATTATTACACGAATTTAAAACCAACAAAACACCCGTTGCGCTCGTTACAGTAACGAAAGTTTTAGGGTCAGCTCCTTGCAAAGTAGCGTCTAAAATGATTGTAACCTACCAACAAAAAATTCACGGGACCATAGGTGGTGGTAAATTAGAGTTTCAAGTTATCGAAGAAGCTATTAGGGCCATTACTGAAAATACAACAAAAGAATTCTCCTATACGCTGGGTCCCGAATTTGAGCAATGCTGCGGCGGCAAAGTAGAACTTATAATTGAACCTATGAATCAATCCCCTGAACTGTACCTTTTTGGTGCTGGACATATTGGTGTTGCCTTGTGCGATGTTTTAAAAGATACGCCGTTTCACATCACGCTTTTGGACACACGCGAGAATTGGATAAATACTATCGCCATTGATAAATCTATTGCCTTTAGTAGTCTTCCTTTCGATCACTACAAACAAGTTATCAATTGGGGAGACAATTGTTATGTAGTCATTATGACGCACGATCACAAATTGGATTTTGAAATAACTGCACTCGCTGTTCACTCCAAAACTAAATATATTGGACTGATAGGCAGTAAAACCAAGAAAAACAAATTCAATAACTTATTGATTCACGAACTAGGGTTTGAACCGGGAATCAAAGCGGTACATTGTCCCGTAGGACTGGACTTGGGTGGTACCAATCCGAAAGAAATAGCGATCAGTGTCGCGTCCGAATTACTCAAAGTGTATTATGACAAATAATACTGTTTTTATAATACTTGCAGGTGGACAATCCAAACGAATGGGCATTGCCAAAGGATTATTAGATTATAATGATACCTATTGGCTACTAGAACAATTAAATCGGATTTCGAAAACACAAATCAAAGAAGTCTACATTGGCTTAGGATTCCATTACCAAGACTACTTCAAAGCAATTCCGTGGTTGGCTGAAGCAGAAACCGATTTTGTACCTTTCCATACTATGAAAGTAAAAGTGGTTATTAATCCTCAACCAGAACACGGTTCTTTTTCAACACTACAAGCCGTTTTACAAACCATAGAGAAAAAATATGATGTACTCCTCTGCCCTATTGATATTCCGATACCCAATGCAAAGGATTTGAATGCTATTCTAGAAATTAAAAACGAGGTTGTACTTCCAAATTATGATGATAAAAATGGACATCCCATCAAACTCTCTGCTTCCTTTTGGAAATCTTTAACGCAATTGGATCCAAAAGAAGAAAACGCTCGATTAGATTTTCAAATAAAAAAAATAAATTCAGCTCAGATTACACACGTAAAAGTCAATGACTCCGCGATTCTAAAAAATCTCAATACACAAAAAGATTGGGGTGACTACTTGAATCAAAAATAAAAAAGCCCCGATAAATACTACCGAGGCTTTACTATTTAATAAAAAATATTACTTCATTAATTGTTGCAATGGTTTCAATTGCTCCATATCAATATTGGATTTTTTGAGCACTTGCAACATGGTCATAATCGCCGTAGGATTCATATCTTTTCCAATAACTCTAATAACGGCAAAACCTGCATCTTTTTTATTGGCATAAAAAACAAATTCTTCAATATGATCATCATCGCCCACATAACTGACTGATGCACCTTCTTTTCCTGATGCAAATTTCATCAATTGCTGGTATTTTTCATCCTTCAAAATGGCATTCACTTTAGCACGCTGCGCGACGAATTGATTCTTATTTTTATCCGTCAGTTTAAACGCTAAAATATTCATCTTATCAAAAGATTTCAAAGCAGCACTTTCATCCACCGATAATTTAGCTTTATCGACATTCAAGATAGTAGGAGACAAATCCATTACTAAGAAGTCTTTATTCTCCGTATTTTCAACAAAATACTTTTGAAGAGAAGGCTCTGACTGGCAACTCACCAACAGAAGACATAATAAACAAAAAGTGTATATGGTTTTCATATTACTTTCTTCCTTTAGTTGCTTTCTTTAGATCATCACCACCTGGAATCCTCATCTTATCAGTAAGAATGGAGATTTCATTCAAGTCGAAATTACCCGTCAACGACATTAAAATTGTTTCGTTGGTTTTACTTCCTCCTTCAATGAACATCAACAACTCTCTTATTTGACTGTCTGACGCTCCTGATTTTACTAAGATTTTAATGTTTTTACCGCTATCATTAACTCTCATTAACTCTTCTAATCCAGCTGTCTTAATATATTTATCAGCTGCTGATTTCATATCTGCTGTTGCTCTAGAACTACTAGTAGTAAACACTTTTAGATTGTCTAGTTTCTTTATCAAATTCATATATTGTTGCGTCTCCTTATCAGAGGCATCCACTTTAACTTTACTCATCAAGTCAAACATTTTTTTATTGACGATAATAGAGGTTACATCATCTTGTCCGTCAAACTTATCAAAAGCCGATTGAGCAAAAAATGGAGTAGCGATTAATGCAATTACTAATGTGATTATAAATTTTTTCATT
>CAWURM010000114.1:0-6250 GCA_963924965.1 uncultured Flavobacterium sp. | reverse complement strand
AATGGAACCAAATATACGACTAGAAAATGTGAGGCAAAATTGATTCATGACATACCTAACTTTGGACTGAGAGGAAAAAAGATTCGGGACGAGCGTCATGGCCCCACTTCTTGGGCCTCTATTACGGTTAAGGAAGGAAAGTTTAGGCAAGTGCGTAAAATGACTGCAGCAGTGGGTTTCCCCACTTTACGATTAGTTCGTGTTCGAATAGGCAACGTGCATCTTAATGAGTTACAATCTGGAGAAGTTGTTGAAGTGCCAGATTTTCAAGTCGAAATGTAATACCCTACTGTTTACCTCTTTTAATTTTTCAATTTTTAAAGAAATACCCATGTTGAATATTGTTTTAGTAGAGCCAGAAATACCTAATAACACCGGAAATATAGGCCGTTTGTGTGTAGGAACCGAAAGTCGTTTGCATTTAATTCATCCGTTTGGTTTTGTGATTAATGACAAAAACTTAAAAAGGTCGGGTTTGGATTATTGGATACATCTTGACGTGACTGAATATCAAAATGTAGCCGAATGGAAAGCTATGATTCCTGATGCAGCAAGAGTTTTCTTAATGAGTTCTCACGCTTCTAAATCCTATTTGGATATTGAATTTCAAGACGGAGATTGGTTGGTTTTTGGGAAAGAAAGTAAGGGGTTGAGCGAAGAAGTGTTGGCTCAATTTGAGAATCATTTAAAAATACCCATGTCAACGAATATTCGTAGTTTCAATATCGCAAATTCGGTGGCCTTTGTAATTGGGGAAGCGAAAAGGCAGATTCAGTTAAAATAAACCCACACTTTAGAATCGAAAGACCACAATTGTTAGTCTGAAATTTTATATATTTGAATAGACCTATAGACCGTCATAAGGGTATTCATCTCCTTTTAAATTTCTTTTTTATGATTGACAAAGTGGCGCTTCGTGGTATAATTTTTAAGCATTTAGATGGATTGGTAACGCCAGCTGTGGCTTATTCTTTATATGAAAAAGGAGTTCTAGATTATCTATTGGATAAAAAAGAAGCTAGTTTAACTGAATTGACGATGCAATTTTCAGCCAATGAAGGTTATCTCCATGTGGGTTTGCGTGTATTATGCTCTCAAGGGTTTTTAAAATATCACATCAATACAAGCACGGACGAAATTAAATTTGGCTTGACCGAAAAAAGCGAAATTGCCTTTTCAATGTTTCATCTCTACAAAGATGTGGTTGATTTATTACAATTCTCGATGCAATTTCATCCTCGATTATTTGAAGAAGCCCCTTTTGAGAAATTGAAAGCTATTTTTGAAAAATATAAAAACAACTATGGTGTAGTTTTCTCTGCTGATAGCAAAATTAATGAAGTGCAACACCAAATTTTGACACATATTGAAGGGGCATTAGTTGGGCCAACTTTAGTCAGGCTCGGGATGAGTGGGATGTTTCACAAGTATTTTATGGAAAGCTCTTTCCGACCCGAAGAGTTTCATAAATCGCCTGAAAATTTTAAAATCATTTTAGATTTCTTTACGTATTTGGGTTGGTTTACCCAAAAAAAAGGGAATTATCAATTTACAGAAACCGGATTGTTTTTTGCCAAAAGAGCTTCTGCATACGGAGTGACCGTTTCTTATTTACCTACTTTTAGTAAAATGGATGATTTGCTTTTTGGTAATCCAATGATCTTACGGAATGTAAAGGAAGGGGAGGATGAAATTCACGTAGATCGAGAAATGAATGTATGGGGAAGTGGTGGTGCGCACGACCCTTATTTCAAGGTTGTGGATGAGATTATCATTCAGTTATTTAATTTACCAATAGAAGAGCAGCCCAAAGGAATTTTGGATATGGGTTGTGGAAATGGTGCTTTCTTAGAACATATTTTTAATGTAATAGAAAGACAAACGGAAAGAGGGAAAATCCTTGATGATTATCCTTTATTTCTTATTGGAGTCGATTACAATCAAGCGGCTTTGAAAGTGACTCGTGCCAATCTAATTAAAGCTGATATTTGGGCCAAAGTGATTTGGGGAGATATCGGTCGACCAGATGTGCTCGCGGATGATTTAGTAGAAAATTATAACATTGATTTACGAGAATTGTTGAATGTAAGAACTTTTTTAGACCACAATCGCATTTGGGAATCTCCTAAGAATAGTGTTTCACAAAGGGTGAGCCAGTCCACAGGAGCTTATGCACATAGAGGACAAAGGATAAGTACTAGTTTAGTCGAGGAAAATTTATTAGAACATTTCAATAAATGGAGTCCTTATGTTAAGAAATTTGGACTATTAATGATCGAATTACATACCATTCCTCCGAGTGTGACGGCTGCTCATTTGGGCAAAACAGCGGCAACAGCTTATGATGCTACTCATGGATTTTCGGATCAATATATTGTTGAAATACCGGTTTTACACAAAATTGCCGCTGAAGCTGGTTTGTATCCTGATACTGCCTTTTTCAAGCGGTTTCCAGATTCTAATCTCGCAACAGTGAGTGTCAATTTATTAAAAGGAAAATAGGAATAAAAAATGAGGAAACTGTGATAAGGCTTCCTCATTTTTTGTTTATTCTCGCGCTACAAAATCGCTTAAAGTGATGTACGTATTGCCTGTTATTGCATCATTATAGATGTTATATTTTGTTGGGTAGTTACCCGCTTTTGCAAAATGATCCGGTTGGGAATAAGCGACGCTAGTTGCTGTATTGGAAAGCAAATAATCCAAAGTTATCATAGGTTCCACAAATATTAGTTCACCATTAAATGATCCGTAAATCATTATTTTACTAAAGGGTAGATAGTCAGGTAAGTTAGCTGGAAGCCAATGTTTTCCCATTTGTGCTTCAGCGGTAGCATCATCAGGCGGAGTAAAATAATCGGCAGGCATAAATCCTAAAGGCGGATAATTATTAAATAATTCATTAGTACTTAAAGACCATTCTGGTATAGCCATTTGTTCCTCAAGAGAAATCATATAAAAATGAATATCAAAATGAGGTACGTCAAAAACTTGTTCTGGTTCATGACCATTGGGATTCCAATTGAGTCCAATATGATTAAATGGAGTGAGCTGTTGCGCCTTAAGGTGCAAAGGAATTACAATTGTTGAACCAGCAGGCGGAGCTGTTTTCTTGTCGCGTTCCGGCTGCAACAGTGCCTCCCTTGTGATCTCGATTCCAATTTCTACAGGATTACGATCGCCATCAACGCTGATCCATGAGCGCACTTTTCCGTAACCGAGTGTTACTTGCGGTCCTTTGAATACATTAAGCTTGATAGCATTCGTTTTTACATTAAAGGGCTTGGCGGTGTTGGTTTGTAAATCAGTAGTAATCGTTTCGTCCTGACTGCAGGAAAGTAGAAAAAACAAACTCCCTAAGAAGATCATTTTTTTCAATAAAGTACCCGAATTTTCCATAATTAAAAATGTTAAAGATTAATTTGAATAGGTAGGTAAGTTGCGTTTGGGGAATTCAAAATGAGCTACACTAATTTACAAAACAAAGACGGATTTGTTTTACTCAGAGTAATTTTTAGGTATTTTTTATGATAATATTCCAGTAAAAAAATGGAAAAGAAAGTATTAGTAAGAATTACTGATTAAATAATAATAAATTTCCCTTTTTGGCTATCAAAAGTAATGTGTTCATCTGGAAACAGGCTATTGAAGCTTCCTTTAGAAATAAAATTGCAAGGTTGATCTTGAAGTACCGTTTCGGGTGTCATAATAATCATTTCGTCACTTAATTGAATGGCCATGTCAATGTCATGTGTTGAAAATAGTATGCATTTTTGAGTTTCTTGTGTAAGCTTTTTCAAGAGTTTGAATAAGGCTACTTTATGCAGTAAATCCAAATGGGTAGTGGGTTCATCTAGAATAATAAGAGGTGTGTCTTGTGCCAGAGCACGAGCTACCAATGCTTTTTGTAATTGCCCATCACTGATTTCATAATGTTTTTTCGTAGCTAAATGAGTAATTTGTGTTAGCTCCATGGCTTCATTTACCTTAGCAATATCGAGTTCTGTTAATGTACCAATCCAATTGGTATAGGGTTGTCTCCCCAATGCAATGAGTTCAAATACAGTTAAATTACTAGGAGGTAATTTTTCAGTTAGCACCACACTTAAATTTTGAGCTATAGTAAGAGCGTCCAAATTTTGAATGTTTTTTCCGTTTAGGGATATCGATCCAGAAAGTGGTTTTTGAATACCAGTTATCGTTCTAAGAAGTGTTGACTTTCCTACTCCATTCGCACCAATAAGTGAAATAAGTTTTCCTTTTTCGAGGTTCAAATTAATACCCGAAGCGATTAGGGTATTTTCTTTTTTATGAGAATAACCAATGCTGATCTGGGAGGCTTGTAAGACGATTGTATTTTCCATTATCCTTTCTATCTAGAGTATGTTAGTTTTTCAAAACACATAGAAACATAGTTTTTTATTCTTTCGGTAATTTTTTAAAATAATCATTGACAAAAGTCTTTTGTCCTTCTTTAAATATATTAAAACAATTGAAATTTATTATAATGCCTTTTGGTGCTTTTAAAAGATTCATATAGGTTTGAAGCTGAGCTTCGAATATAGGATTAAGAAGTGTAACCGATTTTAATTCAACGACAAGACAATTTTCAATAAATAAATCGCACCTAAAATCAATTTCTAATTCTTTGTTTTTATAAATTAAAGGTATTTTCATCTCTGATGAAAATTTTATCTTTCTATGATTTAACTCTTCTTTCAAACATTGATGGTAAACACTCTCTAAAAGTCCTTTTCCTATTGTTTTATGCACCTCTATCGCACAGCCAATAACTTCATAGGTCAAATCATCTAAATATTTTTGTGTTATCATTTTAATGAGGTTTATCAGACTATGTTTCTATGTGTTTTAATAAAGGAAGCATTATCCTATCATTTTCTTTTTTCGAATCAACAACCAGATTACTATTGGTGCTCCAAAAATAGAAGTTACCGCGTTGATTGGTAGTGTGATATCTCCGCCTGGTACTTGTGAAATACTATCGCAAATCAACATGATACTTGCTCCAAAAAGCAGGGTACTCCAAAATAAGATAGTGTGATTGCTTGTTTGAAAAACTAATTTTGCGATATGCGGTACCGCCAGTCCTATAAAGGCAATTGGGCCTGCAAAGGCAGTAATACTTCCTGCTAAAATACTCGTTGCAAAAATGATAATCAATCTTGATTTTTTATAATTCAGTCCTAAACTTCTGGCGTAATTTTCGCCCAAAAGTAAGGTGTTTAAAGGTTTTACACTGATCAGACTTAAAATTAAACCGATAAGCACACATGCCAATAAAATTAAAATGGAAGTCCAGGAGAGGTTTCCTAAATTCCCTAAAGACCAAAAGGTGAATTTTTGTAGTTGTTCAGCGGTACTAAAATAAGTTAAAGTCCCCACGATAGCATTGGTTAAACTACCAAACATTAATCCCACTATTAGGATGGCCATGGTGTCACGTAAGCGAAAAGAAACCGCTAGAACAGCCATTAATACTAAGAAACTACCAAAACTAGAGGCAAGAACAATACCGTACGAAGAGAGTAAAAAAGTAGCCAAGGAAGCCGGTAAAAAGGCCGCTCCAAGAATGACCATTGCCACGCCTAAACTGGCACCGGAACTCAATCCAAGGACATAAGGACCTGCCAATGGATTCCTAAAAAGGGTTTGCATTAATAACCCACTTATGGCCAATCCCATGCCTACTAATAGCGCCGCTATGGCTTTGGGTAGCCGGTAATTGACAATGATGTATTCCCAAGTTTCTTTGCTGCAAGTTCCACCGGTTAGGCTTTTGAAAACTTCTTTTAAAGGGATTGAAACTGAACCTAAACTAATATTGATTAGAAACAGGCCAATCAATCCTAAAGTTAGGATTGAAAAAAGGAGTGTATTTCGTTTTGTTTGATTCAAATTATTCTAATTTCTGAAAGAAAAAAAGGTTGTGATGGGGTAACAGTTCAGGATGCAAAATTTTTATTAAGTCTTTCAGCACCAAGTCTGGACGAGATGGTGATAATTCAAAATAAACAATTCCGCCTTTAGCCCCTTTCTTAACCGCATACGAATATACTTTTTTATTTTTAAAAGAATCAAATTGTTTGTAGTGTGGGTTGTTTTCATTCATTTGCTTCAAGGATGAAAAATCGCCCGGTGCAATCCAAAAGTCGGCTTTTTGTGCTTTTTCTAAAACTACTTCAAAGGGCACAGAAAGCCCACCCGTTCCTTTCGTGTCAGACCATAAATA
>CAWURM010000113.1:0-10029 GCA_963924965.1 uncultured Flavobacterium sp. | reverse complement strand
GAAACTCTACTCTCTTGCAAACAAAATCTATAACAGAGGCTAGTGAATTAACCAATGTTTTTTTGAATATTGGAGTTTTTGTTTGTATTGATTTAATCATAACCTTCTATGTTTATCTATTTATTAAAAAAAGAGTTTAGTTTTATGTAGTTCATTTAAAAATGAACTTTATATTGACGATGTCAGTTTGTGTTCGCTGATATAAGTTGAAATCTTATTTTGTAAACGATTTGAATGTGTCGTATGAGTTTAAGCCCAAGTCGGTTTTTAAATCCATTTTAGTTAACGGATTGATCAATAATATTTTTGACTACAAATACATTTCAAATGGGTATTTCTATACGTATGATGATGATTACTCTAATCCTCCAGCTATCACTACAATTGAAGGCGCGGGTTATTATCCTCAAGCAGGAATTAATTTCTTAGTAGGGTTGACTTTGAAGTTTTAGAAAGCCAAATCATAATAAATTCAAAAGCCCGAAAGAAATTTCGGGCTTTTGTTTTAATTATAAACTCTTAATACATTTCCGTTGACTTCCACTCGGTATTGTTTAAGTGGATATTGCTGTTTTCCAAGACCGGTAAATAAGCTGTATTCGCTACTGTCGCAGGGGCAAACAAGGTTGATTCCTTTAATTGTCATGGTAGAACAACCGCTGATCGCTTGATTGGGACAAGCGGCATCAAATGCATTGTAACCACTTCCGGTATTGAAAATGTAAATTCCCTTGACACCAACACTGGCATAATAAATGGCATTACTAGGATATTGTAAGTTCGAGTAGGCAGGTAAATTCATATTGATATCTACCGTAAAAGTATAGTTAGGTAGATAGGGATTTTTATTATTGAAATTAGTATTGCTACAGCCCCAAAAAGCCATTATGGAAAGAAGTAAGAGAATGCTTTTTTTCATTGTTCAATAATAATTTAAAAGTATTAGTGAAACAAATTTAAATTATTTAACTTTGAATTAGATATGATTAACATATAATTATATACTAAAAAAATAATACTATCTTTGTGGAAAGAAATCCCGTCCTGATGGGATTTTTTCTATTTATATAAATGACACTATTATGAGCGCAATATCTTATTACACGGCAGAAGGATTAAAGAAATTAAGAGAAGAATTAGATTATTTAAAAAGTGTGATGCGTCCAAAAGCATCAGCTGATATTGCTGAGGCAAGAGATAAAGGTGATTTGTCTGAAAATGCAGAATACGATGCTGCCAAAGAAGCACAAGGAATGTTAGAAATGAGAATTGCTAAACTAGAGGAAGTACATTCTAATGCTAGGTTGATCGATGAAACGCATCTTGATCTTTCTAAAGTATTGGTTTTATCTAAAGTAAAAATCAAGAACCAAGCTAATGGTATGGAAATGAATTATACATTAGTAGCTGAAAGTGAAGCCGATTTGAAAACAGGAAAAATTTCGGTTACTTCTCCAATCGGGAAAGGATTATTAGGCAAATCAGTAGGTCAAGTGGCTGAGATTACAGTGCCAAATGGCGTATTGAAATTTGAGATTTTAGAAATCTCTCGAGACTAATTCAGTTCAACCTGGTTTTAAATTTTCACTTATGAGCAGCATATTTACCAAAATTGTAAACGGAGAAATCCCTTGTTATAAAATCGCGGAGGACGATAATTATTTAGCTTTTCTAGATGTAAATCCCAACGCGAAAGGGCACACGCTTTGTATCCCTAAATTTGAAGTGGATAAAATTTTTGATATGGATGAAGCACATTATTTAGGTTTAATGCATTTTTCCAGAAACGTTGCCATTGCTCTTGAGAAAGCTGTACCATGCAAAAGAGTAGGGATGTCAGTTATAGGTCTCGAAGTGCCTCATGCGCATGTTCATTTAATTCCTCTAAATGAAATGGACGAAATGCGATTTCAAAATAAAGTAGCTTTAACCAAAGACGATTTTGAAAAATTAGCAGAGCAAATAAAATCTAATTTATAGATTAATAGTAAAATCCAATAAAGTGGTATAGTTTTCGTTTAAGATGAAATAAGCAAAGGCTTGTTTTAATTTTGAATGTACCCATAAAATGAAAAATCGTTTTCTATTCCTTTTTCTCAGTTTTTTTTTCGTCCAATTCTGTATTGGGCAAATGTCAATGGAGTACGCTACCATTGATAAGAAAATGGATGAAATTCCAACTCGATTAACCTTTTCAACCAGCACGATTGCTGATTATATCGCAACTAATTTTAAAACGGATAACGAAAAAATTCGCGCTGTTTTTTATTGGACGGCATCCTCTATTTCTTATGATGTTGAGAACAGGGATGTGCGTACGTATACAGGTACTTTAGAAAACAGGATGAATAATGCTTTAAAAAATAAAAAAGGAATTTGTAATGATTACGCTGAAATTTTTAAAGAAATTGCTACCAAAGCAGGGATTAATACCGTTGTAATTAGCGGCTATACTAAGTATAATAATGCCGTTCTTAGCAGGCCTCATGCCTGGTGCGGTGCTAAAATTGGTGATAAATGGTATGTTTTTGACCCAACTTGGGGTGCAGGATATGTAAATAATACAGTTTTTGTAAAGGCAATTGATAATTATTATTTTAAAGTGGAACCTAGTAAAATAATTTCTTCCCACATGCCATTTGATTATATGTGGCAGTTTCTTCCTTACCCCATTTCCAATAGAGAGTTTTATAACGGGCAAACCCAAATGAATCCCTCTAAAAAACGTTTCGATTTTGATTTGGAAATTTCTAGATACCGTACTTTATCAGAAGTGGAGCAATTAAAAGGTTCCTCAGAAAGACTGAAAAATAATGGGGTTTTAAACGCAATGATTTCAGATCGATTGTCTTATGAGAGAAAAAAGATTGAATATTACAATCAGGTTAAATCACTGAAGGAGTTTAAGGAAGTAGTCACTTTATACAAAGAAGGGATTTCTCAATTAAATGCATTTATTGATTACAGGAATAGACAATTTAAACCCCTTCATTCTGACGATGAGCTTAAGAAAATGATTCTAAAACCAATTGATATTTTCAATAATTGCCAATTTAGATTTGATAATTTGGGGGCAATTGGTGATAAAAATGTAGGCAGTTTAAATTCCATGAAAAAATCGTTGCGGTTTTCGATGCAATTAGCTCAAGAACACGAAAGGTTTGTATTTAACTATTTGAGTAAATCTAAAGCAGTTCGAGAAACCCTATTTCGCTATTAGATATTATAGAGTTGCTTCTTTTTTAAAAAGAATCTGCATGGTAGTTCCTTTGCCTATCTCGGAATTTAACACTTTAATTTTTCCCTTGTGGTATTCTTCCACAATTCTCTTTGTTAATGAAAGACCTAATCCCCATCCTCTTTTTTTGGTGGTAAAGCCCGGTTCAAATATTGTTTTGTATTGTTGTTTTTGAATACCATTACCCGTATCAGATATGTTTATTTTGACAGAATCAGTATCTTGTTCTATTTTTAAAGATAATTTCCCCCTGCCTTTCATCGCGTCAATTGCGTTTTTAACTAAGTTTTCAATCGTCCAGCTGTGTAAACTAGGATTGAGCATGACGTAGACCGGTGATGTTGGAGCTTCAAAAATAAATTCAATTTGTTTAGAAAATCGGGATTGTAAATAGTTGTAGGATTGTTGTGTCTCTTCGATTATATCCCTTTTCTCTAATAAGGGTTCCGATCCTATTTTGGAGAAACGATCTGTAATAGTCAGTAAACGCTCAATGTCTTTTTCAATTTCTGTAGTGATGGATTCCGCAACATGATCTGCTTTTAAAATTTCTACCCATCCTATTAAAGAGGAAAGTGGTGTGCCTATTTGATGTGCTGTTTCTTTGGCCATACCAGCCCAAAGTTTATTTTGAGTGGCAATTTTTGTACTTCGATAGAAATTATAAACTAAGGCCGCGAAAAGCACAATAATAAGTAATAAGGCAATCGGATAATATTTTAATTTGTTAAGTAAAGCAGAATTGCCATAATATAATTTTTGAAATCTTCCCGGACCGTATTTAATTACAATAGGGTCATTTTCATTTTTTAAATTTTTTAAAAATAGAGACGCTTTAGTGTGGTCTTTAATAATAACTTCATCAATATTAACAGCGTTTATTATGCTGTCATTTTCAGTTAAGATAATGGGAATCGAAGTATTGTTGCTAAAAATTTGCAAGGGCAATTCAACGTCAGTATTCTCATCTGCGTTGATTAGTGTTTTTTGAGCATTTGCCCACAGGTTCATTTTTAGACGTTCTTCATTTTTAAAAATTTGAAAAAAAGTATAGGTGTTCCAAAGAATCAAGGAGATAATCAAAAATGAAGCAAAAATAATAATCCAACGACTTGTATTTCTTCTTTCAGAAAACTGCATAAATGTTATTTTGAGGTATAAATATAACGAATTATATATTGGATTGTTTTAGTAGGCGAAAGAAAGTTTGTGAGCTGTTAAAGGACTATTAATAATAATTTAAAGGGCTTCATTATAAACTTAAACCATTTGCTTACTTTTGTAAACCAACTCATAAATAAAAGTAGTACAGTATGATTAGTATTGATCCAAAAAGTATAGAAACAGCTAAATTACAGGGTTATTTGCAAGGCTCAGTAGGTCCTAGACCTATCGCCTTTGCTAGTACAGTTGATGTAAATGGGAATCCTAATGTGTCTCCTTTTAGCTTTTTTAATGTTTTTAGTGCTAATCCACCTATTTTGGTTTTTTCTCCGGCTAGAAGAGTACGAGATAATTCTATTAAGCATACCTTGATCAACTGCGAAGCTACCAGAGAAGTTGTGATAAATGTGGTCAATTATGATATGGTGCAACAAACTTCGCTAGCGAGTACTGAATATGCTGATGGAGTTAATGAATTCGTTAAAGCGGGCTTTACTGCGGTTGCCTCTGATCTTGTGAAACCTTTTAGGGTGAAAGAGTCACCTGTTCAATTTGAATGTAAAGTAACTCAAATTATTGCTTTGGGGACTGAAGGTGGAGCTGGAAATTTAATATTGTGCGAAGTGATTAAGATGCATATTGATGAAGCTGTTTTAGATAAAAATGGAGCAATTGATCAACATAAAATAGACTTAGTTTCTAGGCTAGGTGGGAACTGGTACTCCAGATCAAATCAAGGTTTATTTGAAGTGCCAAAACCATTGTCAACGCTAGGAGTTGGTGTAGATGTAATTCCTGATTACATCAAGAAAAGCAGTGTTTTTGATGGAAATGATTTAGGTAAATTAGGAAACATAGAAGCCTTGCCTACAACAGAAGAAGTTAGTATATTTGTAAAACAGAATTTTGCTGTAAAAGCAGTTTTGAGTTCAGATGATCAGCAAAATGTACATTTGGAAGCTAAAAAATACTTAGAAAAAGATGATGTCCTTTCTGCATGGAAAGTGCTTCTTGCCAAAAAATAATCTTATATAACAATTAAAATAAAGGAAGATGGAAGTTACAGGAAAAATTAAAGTTGTCAATCCAGAACAACAAGTGAGTGCCTCATTTAAAAAGAGAGAATTAGTTGTTACTACAGAAGAGCAGTATCCTCAGCATATTATGATTGAGTTTACTCAAGATAAATGTGATTTATTGAACAATTATTCTACCGGGGAGCCTGTAAAAGTTTCAATCAATTTGAGAGGAAGAGAATGGGTAAATCCACAGGGAGAAACAAAATATTTTAATAGTATCCAAGGGTGGAGAATTGAGAAATTAGTGGCTGATGCTCCAGCTCCTTCTGCGCCTATGCCAGCTGCACAAGCATTTGCTCCAGCTACAAATCTTAATGAAGATGAACCAGATGATTTACCGTTTTAGTAAATACTAAAATGGAATACAAAAAAGCCTTGAGATCATCTCAAGGCTTTTTTGTTAAATCTATTTAGGCTTTATTAATTGGAATGGATAAGTAAACCGAGTCCAAGTTGGTTTCCTATTTGAGGATAAATATACGCAGTTGTATTTTTGGCTTTTCCAAATCGGATCGATTGAAATGGATTGTAATAGGAGACTAAAATTCCAGATGCTAGTCCAATTCCAGCTCCAGTTAATACATCAGAGGTGTAATGTCTGTTGTTTGCGACTCTAAAAATTCCAGTGGTCGCGGCAAATAAAAATCCACTGCTGGCATACCAAATATTAGAATCTTTGTATTCTTGAAATTGTAATGCTGCATTTGTAAAAGCAATGGCAGTATGTCCAGATGGAAAACTTAAACGGTCCGACAAATCGGGGCGTTCCTCTTTAACGGTGTGTTTAAGTGCCTGTATGATGATTAGGGTCGTAGTATTTGCTACGGCAATATCTATAGATTGATGGATGAAGTTATTTTTGGGCTGGAACCCTAAGTATTTCCCACCATATATTTGAGCAATTGGAATTAACGGGAAGATGTTATCGGCCTTGGAATGAAAATTAGATCCAAAAACAGTTTTTGATTTTTCTTGTAATGTGGTGTTTAGTTCTGAATTCAACAGAAATGCACCTCCGGTGATTAATACCGTTGGAATAATAAATGGTTTATAAGAGAGTTTCTTTGCTGTTGTTAAAGTATCAATTTTTTGTCCATACATTTGTGTAGTAATCAAAGTAAAAACGAGTAGTATTGATTTTAATTTCATTTTGGTGTATTTAAAAATATAATAAGTAAGAGTGTATTAAATTCGTTTTTCAAATTTAAGTGTATTGATTTATTTTTTAGTTTAAAATAGTATGTATTATTTATCAGAAGCTTTAATTTTTCCCAATGTATCTCAAACCCATTCTTCGGGTATTATAGCCTTAGGAGGTGATTTGTCAATAGAGCGTTTACAATTGGCTTATAAAAGTGGTATTTTCCCTTGGTTTGAAGACGGTGAACCCATTACTTGGTGGTCGCCAAATCCTCGAATGGTTTTGTTTCTAGATGAATTGATTGTTTCCAAAAGTATGCGAAATATTATAAATAGAAATAGTTTCAAGGTAACTTTTAATGAAAATTTTAGAGCAGTCATTTCTAATTGTCAAAAGATAAAACGAGAAGGTCAAAACGGAACGTGGATTACTAATGACATGATAGAAGCGTATTGTAAGCTGCATGAAGTTGGAGTTGCTAAATCAGTTGAGGTTTGGCTAGAGGGCGAATTAGTTGGAGGTTTATATGGGATGGATTTAGGTCATGTTTTCTGTGGAGAAAGCATGTTTTCAAAAGTTTCTAATGCATCTAAAATTGCTTTTATCGCCTTAGTGCGCCATTTACAAAAAGAAAATTATAGACTATTGGATTGCCAAGTCTATAATGAACACCTCGAAAGTTTAGGATGTCGTGAAATCGAAAGAGATGAATTTATGAAATTCTTAATTAGGTAGCTTGTTTTTTCCAGCAGTCTTCTATGTGGTCATTAACCATTCCGGTAGCTTGCATATGGGCATAGATAACAGTGGAACCCACAAATTTAAATCCTCTTTTTTTTAAATCCTTACTGATAGCATCAGATAGTGGGGTCGTTGCGGGAACTTCTTTTAGACTTTTAGGGTTGTTAATTATTGGTTTTCCGTCCGTAAAATTCCAGATGTATTTTGAGAAAGTTCCAAATTCTTCTTGGATTTTCATAAAGGCGTGAGCATTAGTAACTGCCGAGTAGACTTTGAGTTTGTTGCGAATGATACCTGCATTATTCAATAGTTCTTGTATTTTATTTTCATCGTACTCCGCAATTTTTTTGTAGTCAAATTGGTCAAAAGCAAGACGGAAATTTTCTCTTTTGTTCAAGACTGTAATCCAGCTCAGTCCTGCCTGAAAGGTTTCGAGTATTAGAAATTCGAATAAAGTACCATCGTCATAAACCGGGGTTCCCCATTCATGATCGTGGTATTCTTTGTATAAGTCGCTCGATAAACACCAGCCACATCTTGATTTTTCTTCCATAGAATTATTCGGTTTCTTCAGATAAATATTTTTTAATAATGTGGTGTCCCAAATAAATTAAGGGAGTGAGGAGGACGGCCACGGTTAACTTAAAAACATAACCGGTTAGTGCTGATGAAATAAAAGTGTCAAAATTTATTTTTCCGGGTAACCAAAACGCAATTCCTAAAACAATAAAGGAGTCGAATAATTGCGATATTACGGTAGATCCAGTGGTTCGTAGCCAAATTTTTCGATCTCCAGTCTTTTTCTTAAAAAACCAGAAAATGCTAACATCTATTAATTGTGAAACCATAAAGGCAATTATACTACCTACAATAATCCACATACTTTGACCAAATACGGCGTAAAATTGATCGTCATTCACGGGGCTTATGCCAGCAGCGGCGGGTACATTGATAGCGAAAAAGAGAATGATAAATGCATAAGCAATAAGGCAAGCCGTTATTAAGGAAAGTTTCTTTACCCCTTTTTCTCCAAAATATTCATTAATTAAATCCGTAGTTAGAAATACGATTGGCCAAGGTAAAATACCAATACTCATTACAAATGGCCCTATTTGGATTAGTTTTCCGCCTATTAATTCTGCTACAACAGCATTAGTTATAAATATTCCGGCAAGAATAATGAAGACTAGTTCTTTTTTGGTCTTGAGCATAAAACAGTTTTAAAACTCAAATTTAATATATTAATTTGAGTTTTTACTAATCCTTTTTTAGATAGATTGTATCAGGGATAAGCAGGGAAGGATGGTAAAATAAAAAGAGCGATTTGAATGCACAAATCGCTCTTTTTTATATTAAAAGTCAGTTAGGATTAACCTAAAGCAGCTCTTCTAAATCCAGTAACCGTAAGATCTTTATCTAAAGATTGAACATAAGCAGCAACGCTTAATTTGTTGTCTTTAATGTAATCTTGGTTAACTAATGTATTGTCTTTAAAGAAACGAGCTAATTTACCTTTAGCGATATTGTCTAACATTGCTTCTGGTTTTCCTTCTTGACGAAGTAAATCTTTAGCAATTTCGATTTCTTTTTCGATAGTTGCAGCATCAACACCAGCTTCGTTTAAAGCGATTGGAGACATTGCAGCAGCTTGCATTGCTACGTTTCTAGAAACTTCTTCAGCACCAGCAGGAGCTGCAGATAAAGCTACTAAAGTAGCGATTTTGTTTCCAGAGTGGATGTAAGATCCTACGAAAGCACCTTCTAATTTCTCAAAAGTTCTGATTTCTAATTTCTCACCGATAACACCTGTTTGCTCAATTAATTTTTCAGCAACAGTGATTCCTTTGTATTCAGCAGCTAAAAAAGTTTCTTTAGAATCGCAGTTTAGTGCTAAATTAGCTAATTCAGTAGCCATAGTTACAAAACTTTCGTTCATACCTACGAAATCAGTCTCACAGTTAAGAGTGATTACTACACCAACAGTTTTGTCAGCATTTACAACAGCGATTGCAGCACCTTCTGTAGATTCTCTATCAGAACGGTTTGCAGCAACTTTTTGTCCTTTTTTACGAAGGTTTTCAATTGCTAAATCGAAATCTCCTTCTGCTTCAACTAATGCTTTCTTGCAGTCCATCATTCCTGCACCAGTAGCTGTTCTTAATTTATTTACGTCTGCAGCAGTTATTGTTGCCATGTTTTTTTTATTTAAAGATTAAAAGATTGAAGAATTTAAGGATTAAAAATAATGCTAATATTAAATTAACACTTTAAGTAATCTTTAAACCCTTCAATCTTTAAATTTATTTTACTATTCTTCAGTTGCTGGTGCAGCAGCTTCAGCAGCTGGAGCTACTTCTTCAGTAGCAGTTGCTACTGCTGGAGCAGTTTTTTCAGCAGCTTCAGCATCTTTGTCAGATCCTCTATCAGAAAGACCTTCCGTGATTGCAGCTGTAACTAAAGTTAAAATTTTGTCGATTGATTTAGAAGCATCATCATTTGATGGAATCACATACTCTACTTCACGTGGATCAGAGTTAGTATCAACCATTGCAAAAACTGGAATGTTTAATTTTTGAGCTTCTTTTATTGCGATGTGTTCAGCTTTGATATCTACTACAAATAATGCAGCTGGTAATCTTGACATATCAGAAATTGAACCTAAATTT